>JACPUD010000121.1 GCA_016192435.1 Rhodocyclales bacterium
CCGTGGATGTAGCCGCCATGCACGAATATCAGCGGTGGATGCCCGTTCGGCTGTGTTGCAGGACGATGCAGGACATGCAAATTGCGCTGGTTCAAGGGTGTGCCTTTGCGGATTATGGTTCAAGTCAAAACAATATCACGCCGCGTGCATTGCGCCCCTCGGCGAGGTCGGCGAAAGCCTGCGGCGCTTCCTCGATGCCGTAGGTGCGCGTGATCAGTTCATCGAGCTTGAGTTTGCCGCTGCGGTAGAGGCCGATCAGGCGCGGGAAATCCTGCTGCGGACGCGCCGAGCCGAAATAGCTGCCCTTCAGCGTTTTCTCTTCGAAAGTCAGGGTCGCGGTGCGTATCGTGGTCGTGTCCTTGGGGCCGGCGACGCCGACCACCACCGCCGTACCGCCCTTGCGCAGGCAGCCGTAAGCCTGCGCCGCGACTTCGCCGAAGCCGACGCATTCGAAGGCGTAGTCGGCGCCGCCCTCGGTCAGCTTCTTCAGTGCCTTGACGATGTTCTCTTCGTTCTTCGGGTTCGCCGTGTGCGTGGCGCCGAAAGCCTTCGCCATTTCCAGCTTGGCATCCGAGGTGTCGACCGCGACGATGATGCGCGCGCCGGCGATGGCACAGCCCTGGATCGCGTTGAGGCCGACGCCGCCGCAGCCGAAGACCACCGCTGCCGAGCCCGGCTCGACCCGGGCCGTATTGACCGCGGCGCCGACCCCGGTCATCACGCCGCAGCCGATCAGCGCGGCCTTGTCGAGCGGCACCGCGGCGTCGATTTTCACCACGTTGTCGACATGCAACGTGGCGTATTCGGCCATCACGCCGCAGCCGGAAAAAATGTTGAGCGGCTGGCCGGCGGCATCCCTGAAGCGCGTCGTGCCGTCGGGCAGCGTGTAACCGGCCTTGGCCGCCTGGTCGCAAAGCTGCGGGCGGCCGGTCTGGCAGTAGCGGCATTTGCCGCACATGCTGACGAAGGAACTGACCACGTGGTCGCCCAGGGCGAAGCCTGTGACGCCTTCGCCGACCGATACGATGCTGCCGGCGCCTTCATGGCCCAGCACCAGCGGCGGCGGCAGCGGCAGCGTGCCGTTGGTGGCGGACAGGTCGCTGTGGCAGACGCCGCAGGCGGCCAGCTTGATCATGACTTCGCCGCGCTGTGGAGGATCGACGCTGACGCTTTCGACGACGACGGGTTTGCCGACTTCGCGGCAGATCACGGCACGGGCTTGCTGGGTCATGATGACTCCTTCATGAGAATAGATGAAATGCTAACGTGAAACCGAGTTCGAAGCCTCTCGTAATAAACGCGCGCAGCGCGCCGCCTGGTAACCCCCGGTGAGGGGGGCGAAGGGGGTGGGCAAGCAATTGGTTTTCGCGTCTGGCATCTGTGGCATATGTCGCTCTACGCCATGAGCGTAGACGGCTATTCCTTGTACCAGACCAGTTGCTGGGTGGTGGCGAGCAGCGTGCCGTCGCTGCTCCAGAGGTGGCCGTGGTGGTCGAAGTGGCCGTCGCTGAAGGCCTGGGCCTGGGCCACGGCGAGCAGCGGCGCGGCGCCCTGGCGGGTCAGCGCTTCCGCGCCGGCATGGAAGTAGATGTTGATCGAGACCGTGCCGATCGGCACGAAGTCCGGCCGGCGCAGAAAGATGCGCGGCAGGAAGCTGTCGCACAGCGCCGTCAGCGAGGCGAAGTCGAGCGGGCGCGGCGGATTGTCGGAAATCCAGACCTGGGAGAGGCTGTCGGGATTCTCGGCGAAGGGCTTGCCGCGCACGATGCGGAACGCATAGCGCTGCAGGAAACCCGTGGCCTTGCGCGGTGGGGAAATTTCGCAGGCTGCGGCCGGCGGCACGTCCGGCGCCACGGCTTCGACCAGGCTCCAGGTGTCGCGGCGCAGGGCGCAGATGGCGATGGCCTGGGCCAGCACCTTGTCCTGTTGCGAGAGGCGGATCGCCCAGTGCTGGCTGTTGCGGTTGGCGCGCACCAGTTCGGTGTCGATGGCGAACTCGCCGGCCGCGATCGGCGCCAGGAAATTCAGCGTGAAGGCCAGCGGCGTGCCGCGCCGTTCGGGATGGTCGAGCATGGCCTGCAGCATGGCGCCGGCCGTGACGCCGCCGTAGGGGCTGACCATGTTCCAGTAGTCC
>JACPUD010000113.1 GCA_016192435.1 Rhodocyclales bacterium
ATCTCCTTCATCACCTCGATTTCGAGATCCCGCTCGGCGACCAGCTTCTTCAACCGGCTGTTCTCGCTCTCCAAGACCTTGAGACGCTTTACCTCACTGCTGACCATCTCGCCGTACCGTTTGCGCCAGGCGTAGATCGATGCTTCGCTCACCCCGTACCGCTTGGCGACTTCGGCTATCGAATCCCGATCCGCCTCACGCAATATCCTGACGATTTGCTCTTCGCTGTACCTGCTCTTCTTCATGCCGACTCCTCGTCTGAGGAGCCATTATCTCTAGAACGCCGTGGTCCGAAAATCCCCGGTCAGGTCACCTGTGCCCAGGCGGCGAAACCCCGCGGTGAACCCGCTGCGAACTTCTGACCTGGTGGTCTGCTTCGTATAGGCTGCGACCCTCGTAGGGCCGGCTTCAGCCGGCCGGGTTAGGTTGGCGGACTGAAGTCCGCCCTACAGTCCGCCCTACAGTTCGCCCTACAACGGAACTGCCATTTCGCAAGCACTACACTAGCTTGCGGCGCGCAGGGCGGCGTTGAGTCGCTCGATGACGATCGCCCAGTCGGCGTCTTCTTCCATTTCCCCGCGCAGGAACTCGGCCTGGGATGGGCTCCAGAAGGGCGCATCGGCGAGCGTGCCGGTCGCCGCAAGCGGTTTGTGCGCGGCAATGAAGGCCTGAATGGACGGCGGGTCGGAGTCCAGCCCCAACTGATCGAATAAGCGCGTCATGGTGGGAATCGAATCTTCCATTGCCCTTGCCTCCATGGAATCGGAATTGTCGAGCCGCAGGAAAAGCATAGCTTGCCGATGGATGGCGGACAACCATGGCCTGCTTGTGGGCAAGGCGGTAACGGAGGGGGCAGCGGCGCCCGCAGGCACTCAGGCGGGCGACAGTCCCAGAGCGGCGCGCGCTTCGGCCGGGCTGGCGATTTCGCGCCCGGCCTTGCGCGCACAAGCCGCCAGCGCGTCGATCAGCGCGCCGTTGCCTGCGGCGCGGCTGCCGTCGGGCAGGTAGAAGGTATCCTCAAGGCCCGTGCGCAGCATGCCGCCGAGTTCTGCGACGCGCTGGTGCAGCGGCCAGATCTCGGCGCGGCCGATCAGCGTGGCCTGCCACGGCGAGCCGGGCTCCATCCAGCGCAGCAGCAGCTGTAGCAGGTCGGCGTCGATCGGCATGCCCGAAGCCACGCCCATGACGAAGTTGTACTCGGCATGGTCCGCGAGTTGTGGTGACAGCGCGGCTTTCCGGTACATGCCGACCGAGCGCACGATGCCGACATCGAAGCATTCGAACTCGGGGCGGGTGCCGGTTTCCTGCATCACGTCGAGGAAGGCCTGGACCTTCTCCACCGGATTGTCGAACACCATCGACGGCCAGGCCCAGCGGCCGTCCTCGCGCAGCTTGAGGTAGTTCAGCGTGCCGGCGTTGCAGGCGGCAATCTCGGGTTTGACGCGGCGGATGCAGGCGGCGGGGCCGGAAATGTCGGCGCCGATGACGCCGGTGGTCAGGTTGATGATGACGCCGGGGCAGGCGGCGCGGATCGCATCGACGATCTGCGCCGCGACTTCCGGATCCCAGGAGGGCAGGTGGCCCATGCCGGGCTCCTGGCGGCGCAGATGCACGTGCATGATGGCTGCACCTGCGTCATAGGCTTCGCGCGCCGAGGCGGCCATTTGCGCCGGCGTGACCGGCACCGGATGCTGTTTCGGGTCGGTCAGCACGCCGGTCAGGGCGCAGGTCAGGATGGCTTTGTCGTGGGTAGGCATGGCATTTCCTCGATGCTGAGTTCCATCAGTATGGTGCCGGCCTCGATTTGCTGGCCGAGCAGGACGCGGACGGAGGAAACGGTGCCGGCGGCGTTCGCCGTCACGCGCATTTCCATTTTCATGGCTTCGATGATGGCCAGCGTCTGGCCGGCGATCACCGCGTCGCCAGCGCCGACTTCCAGGCGGGCCACGATGCCGGCGACCGCGGCGCGCGCCGTGCGCGGATCGTGGCGGGTCTCGCTTGCGGGGAAGGGCGAGGCTTCGCGGAAGACCAAGACCGTCGCGTCGTGCGCCAGGTGCAGGGTATCGCCGTCGCGATGGATGATGGCGTGGCGCGTGATGCCGTGCTGGGTGTAGCGCAGGCGGCCATCGGCGTCGATGCTCCATTCGACGGCGGCGGCATCGGCGCGCATCGTCCTCACCTCGTCGCCGCAATGCAGCCTAAGGTCGAAATCTGCAACGCTATCCGGCCGCCAGCCAGGTTGCCCGGCGAATAAGGCCGCTGCGAGCTGCCAGTCGGCCGCGGACGGTTGCGGCCGTTGCAGTATCGCCGCGCCGCTCGCGGCCCATTCGTCGAGCAGCGCGGTGTGCATTTGCGCAGCGCGAAAACTTTCATCCTCGACCAGGTCGCGCAGGAAGCGGCCGTTGGTCGCCAGCCCCAGCAGCGGTGCATCTTCGAGCGCCGCCACGAGGCGTCGGATGGCATCATTGCGGTCGCGCCCGTGAGCGATCACTTTCGCCAGCAGCGGGTCATAGAATGGCGTCACGCTGCCGCCCTGAGCGATGCCGGCATCGATGCGGATGCCAGGGCGCAATGCGGCCTCGGGCCGGAAATGCAGCACCGGGCCGGTCTGCGGCGCGAAGCCCGCATAGGGGTCCTCGGCATACAGCCGCGCCTCGATGGCATGGCCGCGCCAAACGATTTCGTCCTGTTTGAGCGGCAACGGTTCGCCGGCGGCGACACGCAATTGCCATTCGACGAGGTCGAGCCCGGTGATCATTTCGGTGACCGGGTGCTCGACCTGCAGCCGCGTGTTCATTTCGAGGAAGTAGTGGCGCAGGTCCGGGTCGACGATGAATTCGACCGTGCCGGCGCCGCGATAGCCGACCGCCAGCGCGGCGGCCACGGCATCGCGGCCCATGGCTGCGCGCAGGGCCGGCGTGACGATGGGCGAGGGCGCTTCCTCGATCACCTTCTGCCGCCGCCGCTGCGCCGTGCAGTCGCGCTCGCCCAGATGCACGGCGTTGCCGTGGGCATCGGCGAACACCTGGATTTCGATGTGCCGGCCGCATTCGATCTGGCGTTCCAGCATCAGCGTGGCGTCGCCGAAGGCGGCCAGCGCTTCGCGCCGCGCACCGGCCAGTGCCTCGGGCAGGTCGGCGGCAGCCTGCGCGAGGCGCATGCCGCGTCCGCCGCCGCCGGCGACGGCCTTGACCAGCAGCGGGAAGCCCAGCTTCTGCGCTTCGGCCGTCAGCCCTGCGTCGCTTTGGTCCTCGCCCAGATAGCCGGGCAGCGTCGGCACGCCGGCGGCGACCATGCATCGCTTGGCGCCCGCCTTGTCGCCCATTGCAGTGATCGCGGTGGCCGGCGGACCGATGAAGACCAGCCCGGCATCGCCGCAGGCCTGGGCGAAGGAGGCGTTCTCGCTGAGGAAACCGTAGCCCGGATGCACGGCCTGCGCGCCGGTGCGGCGCGCGGCATCGAGGAGGGCGGCGGCATTCAGGTAGGACTCCGCCGCCGGCGCGGGGCCGAGGCGCACGGCTTCATCGGCCAGCGCCACGTGCGGCGCCTCGGCATCGGCGTCGGAATACACGGCGACAGTCCGGTAGCCCAGTGCGCGCGCCGTGCGCATCACGCGACAGGCGATCTCTCCGCGATTGGCGATCAGGATCTTGCTAAACATATGCAGGTCTCGCGGAGAGATCGCCTGGCTGCGCTTCGCACAGGAGGCGATTTGGCTTCGCCGCTGCGCCGCTGCGCGGCTGGTCTCCGCGGTTGGCAACGAGTAGCTTGCGGAAGCTCATGGACGCGGCAGGGTGCCTTCGAGCTTGCAGATGATGCCGAGCATCACCTCATCGGCGCCGCCGCCGATCGACACCAGGCGGCCGTCGCGCCAGGCGCGCGAGACGGGGTTGTCCCAGGTGTAGCCCATGCCGCCCCAGTACTGCAGGCAGGCATC
>JACPUD010000120.1 GCA_016192435.1 Rhodocyclales bacterium
CTGAAGCCCGGCAACAACATGTACATCAATCTCGAACCCGATACGCGCAACGAAACTGACAGCCTGTTTACCGCGCTGTCGGTCGGCGGCAAAGTCGAGATGCCGCTGCAGGAAATGTTCTGGGGCGGCTATTTCGGCAGCCTCATCGACTGCTTCGGGGTGCACTGGATGCTCAACTGCGTCAGCAAGACCTGAGCCACCGCCTGGCGGCGCCGTGTCGCCAGCGCCAACTCTGCGGCCCGCGCCGGGCGAACCTAGGCGCACCTAAGCCAAACTAGGCATCGCTGCACGCGAGGGCCAGCAGCGCATCGCGCACCACGGGCTTGAGCTGCGCTTCCTCCGCGGTGCCGAGGGACTTCAGTATCTCGCCGCGCATGCGCGGCTCCCAGGTCCGCTGCAGGTGGGCGGCGACGTCGGCGACGGCCTGCTGGCGATCCGGCATGGCCTCGAAGAAGGCGCCGATCGCGTTGGCCATTTTGATCAAGTTGTTGCGCTTCATGCGATGGCCTCCGTCATGTTTCCGGTGTAGATCACGCAGGCCTCCTGGCGCAGGAAGCCGATCAGGGTCAGGTTGAGTTTTTCCGCCAGTCGCACCGCCGCCGCGGTCGGCGCCGACACCGCGGCGAGGGTGCCGGCACCCATTGCCGCAGCCTTCTGCACCATCTCGAAGCTGGCGCGGCTGGTGATCACCAGCGCGCGTTCGCCGGCGACGCCGCCCTTGCGTACCAGCGCACCGAGCGTCTTGTCCAGCGCGTTGTGGCGGCCGACGTCCTCGCGCACGCAATCGATGCTGCCGTCGCGCTCGACGCAGCAGGCGGCATGGGTGGCACCCGTGGCCTGCTGCAGGAACTGCTGCAGCGGCAGGCTGCGCATGCCGGCGTAGAGCGCGGCCAGCGGAAACGCCGCGACCGGCGCCAGCGGCGACAGCTCGCGCTGCACCTGGTCGAGGCTCTCGACCCCGCACAGGCCGCAGCCGGTGCGCCCCGTGAGGCTGCGGCGATGCGCCTTGAGGCGGGCGAAGGCGTCGCCGGCGATCTCGATCTGCAGCGTGATGCCGGCGGCCGATGCGCTGACGCCGATGTCGAAGATATCCTGACGGCGCGCCACGATGCCTTCGCTCAGGCTGAAGCCGACGGCGAAATCCTCGAGGTCGGCCGGCGTGGCCAGCATCACCGCGTGGCTGATGCCGTTGTACTCGAAGGCGACCGGAATCTCCTCCGCCAGATCGTCGGGCCGGCTTGCGCCGTCGCGCCACACCGCGCGTCGGACCATGGCTTTCATGCGGACCTCATCCCAAGCTCATGCCCACTTCATGCGCCGGACCGGCGCGATACCTGCACCGCGGTGACCTTGTACTCGGGGCAGTTGGTGGCCCAGTCCGAGTTGTCGGTGGTGACCACGTTGGCGCCCGATTCGGGAAAGTGGAAAGTCGTATAGACCACGCCCGGCTGCACCCGTTCGGTGACGGTCGCCGGCAGCACGGTCTTGCCGGCACGCGACTCGACGCCGACGCGGTCGCCCTCGCGGATGCCGCGCTCCTCGGCATCGTGGGGATGGATTTCGAGCAGGTCGGCGGCGTAAAAGTCGACGTTGGCGGTACGCCGCGTCTGCGCGCCGACGTTGTACTGCGAGAGCACGCGGCCGGTGGTCAAGAGCAGCGGGAAGCGCCGCGTGATCTTCTCGTCGGTCGGCACGTACTGGGTGATCAGGAAGCGCCCTTTGCCTCGGACGAATTCGTCAACATGCATGGTCGGCGTGCCGCCGGGAGCATCGTCGTTGCAGGGCCATTGCAGGCTGCCTTCGCGTTCCAACTTGGCGTAGCTGACGCCGGCGAAGGTCGGCGTCAGGCGCGCGATCTCGTCCATGATTTCGGACGGGTGCGCGTAGTGCATCTCGTAACCCAGCGCTTTGGACAAAGCCAGCGTCACCTCCCAGTCGGCCATGCCGGCCAAGGGCGCCATGACGCAGCGCACGCGCGAGATGCGGCGCTCGGCATTGGTGAAGCTGCCGTCCTTTTCGAGGAAGGAGGCGCCGGGCAGGAAGACGTGGGCGTACTTCGCCGTCTCGTTGAGGAACAGGTCCTGCACCACCACGCATTCCATGGCCGCCAGCGCGGCCGTGACGTGCTGCGTGTTCGGATCGGACTGCGCCGGGTCCTCGCCCTGGCAGTAGAGGCCGAGGAAGGAGCCGTCGAGGGCGGCCTCGAACATGTTGGGTATGCGCAGGCCAGGCTCGGACTGGATGGTCACGCCCCAGTCGCGCTCGAACAGTTCGCGCGTAACGGTGTCCGAAACGTGGCGATAACCGGGCAGCTCGTGCGGGAAGCTGCCCATGTCGCAGGAGCCCTGCACGTTGTTCTGGCCGCGCAGCGGATTGACGCCGACGCCTTCGCGGCCGAGGTTGCCGGTGGCCATCGCAAGGTTGGCGATGGCGATCACGGCCGTGGAACCCTGAGAGTGCTCGGTGACGCCGAGGCCGTAGTAGATCGCCGCGTTGTCGGCCGTCGCATACAGCCGCGCCGCGGCGCGCACCTCCGCGGCCGGCACGCCGCTGGCGGCCTCCAGCGCCTCGGGCGAATTCGCCGGACGGGCGACGAACTCGCGCCAGTCGGCGAAGGCTTTGGCTTCGCAGCGTTGGGCGACGAAGGCCTCATCGACCAGGCCTTCGCTGACGATCACATGCGCCATCGCGGAAAGCACGGCGACATTGGTGCCGGGCCTGAGTTTCAGGTGGTGCTCGGCCTTGATGTGCGGCGAGCTGACCAGATCGATCTGGCGCGGATCGATCACAATCAGCCGGGCACCCTCGCGCACGCGGCGCTTGAGGCGCGAGGCGAACACCGGATGCGCGTCGCTCGGATTGGCGCCGAGCACGACGATGACATCGGCCTGCTCGACCGACTTGAAGGTCTGCGTCCCGGCCGATTCGCCCAGCGTCTGCTTGAGGCCGTAGCCGGTCGGCGAATGGCAGACGCGGGCGCAGGTATCGACGTTGTTGTTGCCGAAGGCGGCGCGCACCAGCTTCTGCACCAGGTAATCCTCTTCGTTGGTGCAGCGGCTGGAGACGATGGCGCCGATCGCATTGCGGCCGTGCTCTTGCTGGATGCGGCGGAACTCGCGCGCGGTGTGCGCCAGCGCTTCATCCCACGACACCTCGCGCCAGGGATCGCTGATCTTGGCCCGGACCATGGGCTTCGTGATGCGGTCGGGATGGGTCGCGTAGCCCCAGGCGAAGCGGCCCTTGACGCAGGCATGGCCTTCGTTGGCGCGGCCGTCCTTCCACGGCAGCATGCGCACCACTTCAGAGCCCTTCATCTCGGCGCGCAGGCCGCAGCCGACACCGCAATAGGCGCAGGTGGTGGTCACGCTGCGCCCGGCCTGGCCTTTTTCGATGACGGTCTTTTCCATCAGCGTCGCGGTCGGGCAGACCTGGACGCAGGCGCCGCAGGAGACGCAGTCGGAGTCCAGAAAACTCTCGCCCTGCCCCGCCGTCACGCGCGAGCCGAAGCCGCGCCCGGCGATGGTTAGGGCGAAGCTGCCCTGCTGCTCCTCGCAGGCGCGCACACAGAGATTGCAGACGATGCACTTGCCGGGGTCGTAGCTGAAGTAGGGATTCGACTCGTCCCTGACGACGTCGGTGTAGTGGTTCTCACCCGTGCCGTAGCGCACTTCGCGCAGGCCGACGACGCCGGCCATGGTCTGCAGCTCGCAGTTGCCGTTGGCGGAACAGGTCAGGCAGTCCAGCGGATGGTCGGAGATGTAGAGCTCCATCACGTTGCGCCGTAGCCTGGCGAGTTGCGGCGACTGGGTGCGCACCTTCATGCCGGCTTCGGCCGGCGTGGTGCAGGAGGAAGGGTAGCCCTTGCGGCCCTCGATCTCGACCAGGCAGAGGCGGCAGGAGCCGAAGGGCTTGACGAAATCCGTGGCGCAGAGCTTGGGGATCGACACGCCGGCTTCGGCGGCGGCGCGCAGCAGCGAGGTACCGCGCGCAACGCTGACGGCGATGCCGTCGATCTCCAGCTTCACCGTGTCGCCAGCGCCAACTCTTGGCGTACCGAAATCGATAGTCTGCGGAGCGTTCATTTGTGTTTGTCTCCGAAATCCCCGGGAAAGTGCCGTAAAGCCGACATCACCGGAATCGGCGTCATGCTGCCCATGGCGCACAGCGAGCCCTGGCTCATGGTCTCGCACAGGTCCTGCAGCAGTTCGATCTGCTCCTCTTGCCCGGCGCGGATGCGGTCGATGACTTCGACGCCACGCGTCGAGCCGATGCGGCAGGGTGTGCATTTGCCGCAGGATTCGACGGCGCAGAATTTCATCGCGTAGCGCGCCTGTTGCGCCATATCCACCGTATCGTCGAAGGCGACGATGCCGCCGTGGCCGAGACCGCCACCGATGGTCGCAAACGCCTCGTAGTCGAGCACGGTGTCGAATTGCGACGTCGGCAGGTAGGCACCCAGCGGCCCGCCGACCTGCACCGCGCGCAGCGGCCGGCCCGAACGCGAGCCGCCGCCGAAGTCGTAGAGCAGTTGGCGCAGCGTGAGGCCGAAGGGCACTTCGACCAGGCCGCCGTGCTTGATGTTGCCGGCGAGCTGGAAAGGCAGCGTGCCGCGCGAACGGCCGACGCCGAGATCGCGATAGGCGGCCGCGCCCTGCGCCAGGATGTCGGGCACGCTGGCGAAGGTGATCACGTTGTTGATCACCGTCGGCTGCCCGAACAGACCGCAAATCGCCGGCAGCGGCGGCTTGGCGCGGACGATGCCGCGCCTGCCTTCGAGGCTTTCCAGCAGCGCGGTTTCCTCGCCGCAGACGTAGGAACCGGCGCCCTTGCGTACTTCGACTTTGAAACTGCCCAGAAAGTCACCGGCTTCCTCCAGCGCCGCTTCGAGCGCCGCAATCGCGTGCGGATACTCGGAACGGACATAGATGTAGCCTTGCGTGGCGCCGACCGCGAGGCCGGCGATGGCCATGCCTTCGAACAACTGGAAGGGATCGCCTTCCATCAGCATGCGGTCGGAGAAGGTGCCGGAATCGCCCTCGTCGGCATTGCAGACGATGTATTTCTGCGCCGCGGCGGTGGCGAGCACGGTCTGCCATTTGATGCCGGCAGGAAAGGCCGCGCCGCCGCGGCCACGCAAGCCGGATTCGCTCACCGCAGCGACGATCGCGGCCGGCGCCATGGCCCGCGCCTGACGCAGGCCTTCGCCGCCGCCGCGCGCGACGTAATCGGCCAGCGAACGCGGATCGACGACCCCGATGCGCCGGCAGGCCAGGCGCTGCTGGCGCGCCAGCCAGGGAATTTCATCCGTCGGCCCGAGGCATAGCGCATGCGCGCCGCCCGCCATGAAATCTGCGGCGAACAGTCCCGGCACGTCGGCCGCCGCGACCGGGCCGTAGGCGATGCGACCCTGCGCCGTGGCGACCTCGACCAGCGGCTCCAGCCAGACCATGCCGCGCGAACCGTTACGCACCAGGCGCAGGTCGATGCCGCGCCGCGCCGCCTCGGTGGCGATCGCAACGGCCACGGCATCGGCTCCGAGCGCCAGCGCCGCGGCATCGCCCGGCACGAAAACCGTGGTCCGTAGCGGCCTGCTGCCGGCCACCCGCGGCAGGGGCAGGGATGCGGGCGCCGAGTCCGCGGCCGCGACTTCGATAGTAGCGGTTTCGACCTTCACGGCTTGGCCTCCAGGGCCTCGATCAGCGCATCGAATTTCTCCGGCGTCACGCGCGCATGCAGCGTCGTTTCGTCGATCTGCAGCGAGGGGCCGCAGGCGCACAGGCCGAGGCAATACACGGGCTCCAGCGTCAGCTCGCTGCCGGCCAGCCGCGTCCGCGCATGCTCGGCCAGCGCTTGGCCGCCCACCGCCTGGCAGGCCTCGGCGCAGCAGATGCGGACCACGTGGCGGCCCGGCGGCTCCTGGCGGAAATGGGCGTAGTAGCTGATCACACCATGGACTTCGGCGCGCGACAGATTCAGCGCCTGGGCGATCAGCGGCACCGCCTCGGGCGGGATGCAGCCCAGCGCATCCTGGATCTCATGCAGGATCGGCAACAGCGCGCCGGGCCGCAGCCGGTGCGCCTCGATGATGGGTGCGACGGTGGCAAGGCTCTCCATGCCGCTTTGTACTCCGCCCGCGGCGAAAGCGAAAGCGGGAAAAACCGAAGGCCTATGCGGGTTTTTCGAAGGCCTCGGCCAGCGCCCGCGCCTCGGCGATCAGCGTGGCCACCATCGGCGGCTGCGGTTCGCGCGCCAGGGTGACGAGGCCGGTCGCCCAGTCAACCGCCGGCTCGACCAGTTCGATCGCGACCACCCCGGGCGGCGTGCCGACCTGCTCCAGCACGCTGCGCGGCACGATCGACGACCAGTGGCCGGAACCGACATGGGCCAGGATGCTGACGATGGAATTGGTCTCCAACATCGGCGCGACGCCAGCGCCAACTCTTGCGAACACAGCGTCGATGGTCTTGCGGTTCTGCATGTCGGGCGTCAGCAGGCACAGCGGCACCGTCGCCGCCTCGGCCCAGCGCACCGCCTCGCGCCCGGCGAAGCGGCCGGCGGCGCCGGTCAGCAGCACGTGGCGCTCACGCCAGATCGGCACGATGTCGAAACCGGGAACTTGCGCCGAGTCGACATAGACGATGCCGGCATCGAGTTCGAAGCGGCGCAGGCGGCCCAGGATTTCGTCGGTGGCGAGCGACAGCACCTCGGCCGTGACCCGCGCATGGCGCCGCGCAAAGGAGGCGGTCAGCGCGGCGACCACGGTCAGCGCGGTCGGAATCACGCCCAGCCGCAGGCGGCCGGTGAGGCCGTCGCGCAGCGTCGCCAATTCCTGCTTGAGGCCCTCGGCGCTGGCCGCCATGCGCTGCGCGTACTCGACCACGCTGCGTCCCTCCGGCGTCAGTCCGGCGAACTGCTGGCCGCGCTCGACCACGGCGACACCGAGCTCGGTTTCGAGATCGCGGATCGCCGCCGAGAGCGTCGAGGGCGAGACGTGGCAGGACGCCGCGGCGCGACCGAAATGCTTCTCGCGCGCCAGGGCGATCAGGTAGAGGTATTTGCGGGAAATCATCGGGCCGCGCCATGTCCTTGGACGATCGCCAATCTTCGCATCTTTCGCCGCGCTCCTGGCAGCGGCCTGCCGCAAATCCGGTTTCCGGCTACACTTTGGCAAAAAATCGGGAGGGGCGACGTGAGCGAGGTCATCGTCATCGGCGGCGGAATTGCGGGTATCTGCGCCGCGCTGGAACTGCTCGACGCCGGACGCCGGGTGCTGCTGCTGGAGCGCGACACGGCGGACAACTTCGGCGGCCTGGCGAAGGAAAGCTTCGGCGGCATCTTCCTGGTCGGCACCGCGGAGCAGCGCCGCGCCGGCATCCGCGACACGCCCGAACTGGCCCTGGCCGACTGGCAGGCCTTCGGCGAACTCGATCCGCATGACCGCTGGCCCTGCGCCTGGGCCGAGGCCTATGTGCAGCGCTGCCACGACGAGGTCGGGGTCTGGCTGCGCGAGCGCGGCGTCGGCTTCCTGCCGGCGCCACACTGGGTCGAGCGCGGCCTGTACACACCGGGCAATTCGGTGCCGCGCTTCCATATCGTCTGGGGCACCGGACGCGAACTGGCGCTGCGCCTGATCGACACCCTGGAACAGCATCCGCGCCGCGCCAATCTGGAAATCCGCTGCGGCCAGCGCGTCGAGCAACTGGCGACCGCGAATGGCGCTGTCACCGGCTGCCGCGGTGTCGGCGAGGAGGATGGCAAAGTATTCGAGCTGACCGCAGGTAGCGTGATCGTCGCGGCGGGCGGCTTCAACGGCAACATCGAGCGCGTGCGCCAACACTGGCATCGCGACTGGGGCACGCCGCCGCCGGTGATCCTCAACGGCTCGCACCGCTACGCCGACGGCCGGCTGCATGACGCCGTCAGTGCGGCCGGCGGCCAGCTCACGCACCTGGACGCGATGTGGAATTACGCCGCCGGTGTGCATCATCCGCGGCCGAGGAAGCCCGGCCACGGCCTCTCGCTGGTGCCGCCACGCTCGGCGCTGTGGCTCAACTGGCGCGGCGAGCGCATCGGACCGATGCCGCTGGTCACCGGCTTCGACACGCGCGACCTGGTGGCCCGGGTCTGCGCCCAGGAACGGCAGTATTCCTGGCAATTGATGAACCGGCGCATCGCGCTGAAGGAACTCGCGGTATCCGGCGCCGAGCACAACCCCTCGATCCGCGACAAGAAGAAGCTCGCCTTCCTGCGCGACCTGATCTTCGGCAATCGATGGCTTTACGACGAGATGACCGGCAACTGCGAGGACTTCGTGGTCGCCCGCGACCTGCCCGAGCTGGTGGCGAAGATGAATGCGCTGCAAGGCGACGACGCGGTGAGCCTCGCCGCCGTGCATACGGCCACCGCGGCCTACGACGCGCAGATCGACCGCGGCCAGGGCCTGCACAACGACGAGCAACTGCGCCGCATCGCCTATCTGCGGCGCTGGAAGGGCGACCGCATCCGCACCTGCAAGTTCCAGAAAATCCTCGACCCGCAGGCCGGACCGCTGCTCGCGGTGCGCGAATTCATCATCAGCCGCAAGAGCCTGGGCGGCATCCAGACCGATCTGCACAGCCGCGTGCTGGACCAAGCCGGGCAGCCGATTGCGGGCCTCTTCGCCGCCGGCGAAGCCGCCGGCTTCGGCGGCGGCGGCATGCACGGCCTGCGCGCGCTGGAAGGCAGCTTCCTCGGCGGCTGCATTCTTTCCGGGCGCATCGCCGGCCAGGCCGCCGCCGCAAGCACCTGACCATGCAGAGGGAGATAGCACCATGAACGGCGCCCAGGCATTGCTGCGCACACTCATCGACGCCGGTGTGACGACGTGTTTTACCAACCCCGGTACGTCCGAAATGCACTTTGTCGCCGCACTCGACACGGCACCCGAAATGCGGGCGGTACTGACCCTGTTCGAAGGCGTCGCCACGGGCGCGGCAGACGGTTACTCGCGCATGGCAGGCAAACCGGCCGCCACGCTGCTGCACCTGGGCTGCGGTTTGGGCAATGGCCTGGCGAATCTGCACAATGCCCGCAAGGGCAGAGTGCCGGTCGTCAATATCGTCGGCGATCATGCGACCACCCACGTCGGCTACGATGCCCCGCTGCAATCCGACATCGAGACCATCGCGCGCAACGTTTCGACCTGGGTGCGTACCTCGAAAAGCGCACAGGAGCTGAGCCGGGACGCGGTGGATGCGATCGCCGCCGCAACGGGTCCGTCTCGCGGAGTGGCAACCCTGATTCTTCCGGCAGACGTTTCCTGGAGCGACGGGGCACAGCCGATGCCACTTCATCCCTTCGCCATGCCGCCGGTAGCGACAAACGAGACGATCGCCGCCATTGCCGGAGCCCTGAGCGGGGGTGGCAAGACGGCACTTCTGCTTGGCGGCAGGGCGCTGCGCGAACCGGCGCTGCTGGCGGCATCCCGCATCGCACAGGCGACCGGGGCTGCCCTTTACGCAGAAGTCTTCCCGACGCGACTTGAGCGCGGCGCAGGCCTGCCAGCAGTCGAACGGATCGCCTACTTCGCGGAAATGGCCTCCGTCCAGTTGGCGGGCCTGGACCACCTGATCCTGGTGGATGCAAAAGCTCCGGTGTCTTTCTTTGCCTACCCGGGAAAACAGAGCTATCTGGTGCCCGATGGCTGCCGACTGCACGAGCTGGCATCGTTCACCCAGGATGCGCTGGGCAGCCTGGAGGCGCTGGTGGACCGGCTCGGCGCCAGGGAGGTCAAGCCTCTGCTGCAGGAACCTTCTGTATTGGCGCGGCCCAGCGGTGCCCTTACCACCGACAAAGCTTGCCAGGCCATCGCCGCCGTTCTTCCCGTCGGTGCGATCATCTCCGACGAGGCGCAAACTTCGGGCTCCAAACTGGCGTCGCTGACGGCTCGTGCGCCACGGCACGACCTGCTGACCTTGACCGGCGGCGCCATCGGGCAGGGCCTGCCGGTGGCGGTAGGCGCCGCGCTTGCCTGTCCCGACCGCCCTGTCTTCGCGCTGGCAGGCGACGGCTCGGCGATGTACACGATCCAGGCCCTGTGGACCATGGCACGCGAGCAACTCAACGTGACCACGGTGATCTTCAATAATCGCTCATACGCCATTCTCAACATCGAGCTCCAGCGCGTGGGAGCGGAAGGCGCTGGAGAAGCGGCGAAATCGCAGCTCGATCTATCCACCCCGGCTCTTGATTTTGTGGCAATCGGCCACGGCATGGGAGTGCCTTCGGTCCGTGTCGAGTCCTGCGAAGAGCTGAACGCTGCCCTTGACCGCGCCGTCACTGAGCCAGGACCGCATCTCATCGAAGCGATCGTGCCCAGCGCATTTTCCGGATGGAAGCTCAAGGCCTTGCCGCACGTGATGAACGCGCTGGGCAAGATACCTCAGCCCATGGCCAAAGCACTTAAACGCAAGATCGCGCCCTGATGATCATCTGCGCCGCGCGCCGGATTTCAGTCAGTTACCGCTTGAGTATTCGTCCGTCCGGACAGCGCGGTGGCGAGGACGCCGCTGGCGACGATCAGGGCCACCCCCAGCCAGCCCGACCAGGGCAGGCTTTCGTCCCACAGCAGGATGCCGAAAGCGCTGGAAAACACTACGGTGCTGTACGCGAGGCTGGCCGAAACCAGGGTCTTGCCGCGTTTGTAGGCCGCGGTCATGCACAGTTGGGCCAGCGCGCCGAAGCCGCCGACGCCGAGCAGCAGCAGCCCGCCGCGCAGGTCGATGGCATGGAAGGGATTGGCCAGCAGCAGCCAGGGCAGGCCGCCCAGGGCCGACATGGCGGAGAAATAGAACACCGTGCGCCACTCCGGCTCGCCCAGTTCGCCGAGGCGGCGCACGTTGAAATAGGCGATGCTGGAAATGATCCCGGAGCCGAGGCCGAACAGGGCACCCAGCCACTGGTCGCGGGCCAGCGTCGGCTGCAGCAGCAGGATCACGCCGACGAAGCCTGCAGCGAGCGTACCGTAGAAGCCGCGGCGCACCGGTTCCTTGAGCCACAACATTAGCAGCAGCGCGAGGAACAACGGCGATGTGTAGTTCAGCGTCACCGCGGCGGCCAGCGGAATCATGCTGATCGCGTAGAAGAACATCACCAGCGAGACGAAGCCGGACAGGCCGCGCACGACATGGGTTCGCGCGTGCGGCGTGGCCAGCGAGCGCCGGCGCAGCAGCACATAGGAACCGATGATCAGGGTCGCGATGAAGCCGCGCCAGAACACCAGTTCGGCGGCGGCGAACTGCGCCGAACCGAGCTTGACGCAAACGCCCATGCAGGCGAAAAGCAGGCTTGCGGCGACCATCCAGAGTGATTGCATGAATGAAACGGGCGCCGGAGCAGCCCCGGCGCCCGCCTGACCTTTCCTGAATCAGATGTGGCCGGCCATCACGCGCCGATAGAACTCATGGAAGTGCTGCATGCCGTCTTCCATCGGCGACTGGTAGGGGCCGACTTCGCTGCGTCCCTGCTTGAGCAGCGCGCGGCGGCCGCGGTCCATGCGTTCGCCGATGTCGTCGTCCTCGATCGCCGTCTCCATGTAGGCGGCCTGCTCGGCCTTGATGAACTCGGGTTCGAACAGCGCGATGTCCTCGGGATAGTAGAACTCGACCACGTTCAGCGTGCGGTCGACGTCCTGCGGAATCAGCGTCGACACCACCAGCACGTGGGGATACCACTCGACCATGATGTTCGGATAATAGGTGAGCCAGATCGCGCCGTGCTTGGGTAATTCGCCCTTGTAGTATTCGAGCACCGCCTTGTGCCAGCGCTGGTAGGTGGCCGATCCCGGCTTGGCCAGCGAGGTGACGCCGACGCGCTGCACCGAATACCAGTCGCCGAACTGCCAGGTCAGGTCGTCGCAGGTGACGAAGCCGCCGAGCCCCGGGTGATAAGGCACGACATGGTAGTCCTCGAGATAGACCTCGATGAAGGTCTTCCAGTTGTAATTGCACGGGTGCAGTTCGACATGATCGAGCTTGTAGCCATCGAACTTGAGCTCGCTGCCGACCTTCATGCCGGCCAGGTCGGCATTGGCCGAACGCGGTCCCTTGAACAGCAGTCCCTGCCAGTTTTCCAGCTTCTGCTTGGCCAGGTTGAGGCAGGGATTCGTCGGAAAATGCGGCGCACCGATCAGTTCGCCGCCGCTGTCGTAGGTCCAGCGATGGATCGGGCAGACGATGTTCCTGGCATTGCCGGCACCCTGCAACATGATCGCCTGGCGATGGCGGCAGACATTCGACATTTCGTAGCAGGCGTCGGGCTGGCGCACCAGCAGGCGCGCGTGATCGTGCCATTCCTGCGAACGGTAGTCATGCAGCTCGGGAATCATCAGTTCATGGCCGACATAGCCCGGGCCGGCGTCGAAGATCAGCTTTTTCTCCAGCTCGAAAAGCTTTTCGTCGAAATACCACGCAACCGGAAACTGCGATGCTCCCGGCGAGAGGAGCTTTCGCGAGCCAACTTCGGACATGATTCCCAACCTCCAAGAGGGTTTACCCGGAAACCGGAAACGGACGGAAAACAAAGTTTCAGATCAGGCCGATGCCCACGTAGGCGGGCGTTGCGCCGAAACTGAAGGACCGTCAGGAGAGACAATCTGCGCTGAAAACCAGCCGCGCAATTGTAGCCAATTTGACCAGAGGGCGCACCTTAGGCTATTTTTACGGTTTTCCCTTGCCGCTGGTCACCGTTTTCGGCCAAGGCTTCACTCATGGCCACACTCCCGAACACTGCTCCAGACACCGATTCAGCAAGCGCAAGCCCGTCGTTTGAAAGCGCCCTCAGCGAACTGGAGGGCATCGTCGCGGCGATGGAAGCCGGTCAAATGCCCTTGCAGGACGCGCTGGACGCCTACAAGCGCGGCGCCGCGCTGTTGCGCCAGTGTCAGGCCACCCTGGCCGCGGCGGAGCAGCAGATACGCATCCTGGACGCCGATGGCTTGCGCGACTTCGATGCCGCGCAGTTGGCCCCGGGGGATGCCGGGACCGAAGGCAAACAGGAAGGCTGAAACGCTCATGGATTTCTTGACCTGGATGGACACCATCCAGCAGCGCACCGAGTCGGCCCTGGACGCCGCCCTGCCCGCGCCCGAACTCGCGCCCGCCCGCCTGCATGACGCGATGCGCTATGCGGTGCTGGGCGGCGGCAAGCGCGTGCGCCCCCTGCTCTGCCACGCGGCCGGCGCGATCTTCGAGGTCGACAGCAAGGTTCTGGACGCACCGGCGATCGCCGTCGAGCTGATCCACGCCTATTCGCTGGTGCATGACGACCTGCCCTGCATGGACGACGACGACTTGCGCCGCGGCAAGCCCAGCTGCCACGTCCAGTTCGACCAGGCGACAGCCCTGTTGGTCGGCGATGCCTTGCAGACGCTGGCCTTCCAGACGCTTTCGACTCGCCTCGCCGGCATCGCCGCGGCGCGCCAGCTAGACATGCTGCATCTGCTGGCGGTCGCCTCCGGGTCGCGCGGCATGGCCGGCGGCCAGGCCATCGACCTTGCCGCGGTAGGCCAGCAGCTGAGCATCGGCGAGCTGGAATATATGCATATTCACAAGACCGGGGCGCTGATCCGCGCTGCAGTATTGCTGGGCGCCCATTGCGGCGAAGCTGCGCCGGATGCCCTGGAGCACCTGCGGCACTTCGCCAACCGCATCGGACTGCTGTTCCAGGTGGTTGACGATATCCTCGACGCCGAAGCCAGCACCGCCACCCTGGGCAAGACCGCTGGCAAGGATGCCGCGCAGAACAAACCAACCTACGTCAATATCCTCGGCGCAAGAGAAGCGAAAACCATGGCAAGCAAACTGAGACAGGACGCGCACGACGCACTGGCGCCGTTCGGCGGCTCCGCCCGGCGCCTGCACGAACTTGCCGATTTCATCGTCGAGCGGACTTTCTGATGAGCTATCCGCTGCTCGACTGCATCCAATCCCCGGCCGACCTGCGCACCCTGGAACGCGACCAGTTGCCCCTGGTCGCCGCCGAACTGCGGGCCTTCCTGCTCGAATCGGTATCGAAAACCGGGGGCCACCTGTCGTCCAATCTCGGCACGGTCGAGCTGACCGTGGCGCTGCATTATGTGTTCGACACGCCCGAGGACAGGCTGGTGTGGGACGTCGGTCATCAAACCTATCCGCACAAGGCGCTGACCGGCCGGCGTGCCGGCATGGAACGCCTGCGCATGAAGGGCGGCGTATCTGGCTTTCCGCGCCGCAGCGAGAGCGAATACGACACCTTCGGCGTCGGCCATTCATCCACCTCGATCTCCGCCGCGCTGGGCATGGCCGTCGCGGCACGCAACCGGGATGAGGAAAGGCGTGTGGTGGCGATCATCGGCGACGGCGCGATGTCGGCCGGCCAGGCCTTCGAGGCGCTCAACAACGCCGGCGTGATCGACGCCAATCTGCTGGTCATTCTCAACGACAACGACATGTCGATCTCGCCGCCGGTCGGCGCGCTCAACAAGTATCTGGCGCGCCTGCTCTCGGGCGGCACCTTCAATGCCGCGCGCCGCGCCGGCGAGAAGGTGCTGGCGGTGATGCCCAACGTACTCGAGTTCGCCAACCGCGTCGAGGAGCACGTCAAGGGCATGATCTCGCCCGGCACACTGTTCGAGGAATTCGGCTTCAACTACCTCGGCCCGATCGACGGCCACGACCTCGATGCGCTGATTCCAACGCTGCAGAACCTGCGCAAGCTCAAGGGACCGCAGTTCCTCCACGTCATCACCCGCAAAGGCCAGGGCTACAAGCTGGCCGAAGCCGATCCGATCCTTTACCACGGCGTCGGCAAGTTCGATGCCGCGAATGGCATCGAACCGGCCAAGGCACCCAGCCGGCTGACCTACACCCAGGTCTTCGGCGACTGGTTGTGCGACCAGGCGCAGGCCGATCCGCGCGTGATCGGAATCACGCCGGCAATGCGCGAGGGCTCGGGCATGGTCCGCTTCGCCCAGGAATTTCCCCGGCGCTACTTCGATGTCGGCATCGCCGAGCAGCATGCCGTCACCTTTGCCGGCGGGCTCGCTTGCGAGGGCATGAAGCCGGTGGTCGCCATCTATTCGACGTTTCTCCAGCGCGCCTATGACCAGCTGATTCACGACATCGCCCTGCAGAATCTTCCGGTGGTGTTCGCCATCGACCGCGGCGGACTGGTCGGCGCCGATGGCGCCACCCATAACGGCGCATTCGACTTGTCTTACCTCACCTGCATCCCCAATTTGGTGGTGATGACTCCGAGTGATGAAAACGAATGCCGCAAGATGCTGTCCACCGCGCTGACCCTGAACGGGCCAAGTGCGGTGCGCTATCCGCGCGGCAGCGGTCCGGGAGCCGCCATAGAGCCGGGGCTCACGACGCTGCCGACGGGCAAGGGCGAACTCCGGCGCCAGGGGCAGCGAGTCGCTCTGCTGGCTTTCGGCGCCATGCTCGCACCGGCGCTCAAGGCCGCCGCGACGCTAGACGCCACGGTCGCCAACATGCGCTTCGTCAAACCATTGGACGGCAAGCTGGTCGAAGAACTTGCCGCAAGCCACGAATTGCTGGTTACGATAGAAGAGAATGCCTTGATCGGCGGTGCCGGTGCCGAGGTGGCGCGTGCCCTGGAAACCTCGGGCCTGCGTACCCCCCTGTTGCGCCTGGGACTGCCGGACCATTTCATCGACCACGGCGACTCGGCCTTGCTGCTGGCTGAAATCGGCCTCGACGAAGCGGGTATTTTGCGCAGCGTTGAGGCGCGACTGGCCGCTGAAATTAATAGTTGAGTAAATTCGTCGGATAATGATATAGTCGTTAGCCCAAATCCGACAGCCACCCAAAATCAGAATGAATTGCAGGAATCCCATGGCCCCACCCGAAAAATCCGTCATTGCCGACGTTCAAAGCACCCCGGATTCGCGCCAGTTGCCGATCAACAAGGTCGGCATCAAGGACATACGCCATCCGTTCAAGGTATTGGACAAGAGCGGCGGCGTGCGTCACACCATCGCCAATTTCAACATGTATGTCGGGCTGCCGCATAATTTCAAGGGCACCCACATGTCGCGTTTCGTCGAGATCCTCAACTCGCACGAGGAAGAAATATCGGTTGAAAGTTTCGAAACCATGTTGCGCGAAATGGTCACCCGCCTGGAGGCGGCGACCGGGCATCTCGAAATGAGCTTCCCGTATTTCATCAACAAGGTGGCACCGGTATCCGGCGTCAAGAGCCTGATGGATTACGACGTGACCTTCATCGGTGAAATCATCGAAGGCGGCCGCTACCGGCAGACCATCAAGGTCGTGGTCCCGGTCACGAGCCTGTGCCCCTGCTCGAAGAAGATCTCCGAGCGCGGCGCGCACAACCAGCGCTCGCACGTCACCATCACCGCGACCACCAACCAGTTGGTGTGGATCGAGGACATCGTGCGCATGGCCGAAACCCAGGCTTCGTGCGAGCTGTTCGGGCTGCTCAAGCGCCCCGACGAGAAGTTCGTCACGGAGCGGGCCTACGACAATCCGAAATTCGTCGAGGATCTGGTGCGCGATGTCGCCGGCGCGCTCAATGCCGACCCGCGCATCGATGCCTATGTGGTCGAAAGCGAAAACTTCGAATCGATCCACAATCATTCGGCCTATGCGCTGATCGAGTGGGACAAGAAACACTTCTGATCCCACGCGGCGGCGGCTGACCGTTCCAAGCACAACGGGCCGCCCGGAGTATCCTCCGGGCGGCCCGCTTTGCTGTCTGCTACCGGAATCAGGTCCGGCGCGTAAGTTTTTAGCGCAGGCAAGCCCGCGCTGAAAACTTACACTGCGAGAGCTTTTAGCGCAGGCAAGCCTGCGCTGAAAACTTACACTGCGAGAGCTTTTAGCGCAGGCAAGCCTGCGCTGAAAACTTACACTCTTCGCGTAAGTTTTTCCTTGATGCGCGCCGACTTGCCGGAACGATCGCGCAGGTAGTACAGCTTGGCGCGACGCACGTCGCCGCGACGCTTGACCTCGATGCTGGCGATCAGCGGCGAGTAAGTCTGGAAGGTGCGCTCGACGCCCTCGCCAGACGAAATCTTGCGCACGATGAAGTTCGAATTGAGACCGCGATTGCGCTTGGCAATGACGACGCCTTCGAAAGCCTGGACACGTTTGCGATCGCCTTCGACCACATTCACATTGACGATCACGGTGTCGCCCGGTGCGAACGCGGGAACGGTCTTGCCCAGGCGTTCGATTTCTTCGTTTTCGAGTTGCTGAAGCAGGTTCATGCTTTACTCCGTCATTTATGGCTGCGGTTACTGCCCGCCAACCTTGCGCCCAGAGCAGGACCGACAAGGTCCTGATACGCGCCGTTTCTAATTACCTTGCCGCTGGAATTCCGCCAGCAGTTCGGCCTCTTCACTACTCAACACCCTCGTCTCCAGGAGATCCGGGCGCCGTTGCCAGGTCCGTCCCAGCGCCTGCTTCAGGCGCCAGCGGCGGATCCTTTCGTGGTTGCCGGACAACAAAACCTCCGGCACCGTCGATCCTTCATACACTTCCGGCCGCGTGTAATGCGGACAGTCGAGCAAACCGGCGGCAAATGAATCCTCCACCGCCGAAGCCTCGTCATTCAATGCACCCGGCAACTGCCTGATGCAGGCGTCCATCAAGGCCATCGCCGCCAATTCGCCGCCGGAAAGCACAAAATCCCCCAGCGACAACTCCTCATCCACGCAGCGCTCGATCAGCCGCTCGTCAATTCCCTCGTAGCGTCCGCAGAGCAGAATCGCCCCGGAACTTGCCGCCAGTTCCACCACCCGCCGCTGGGCAATCGGCGCCCCTTGCGGCGATAGATAAATCACCTTCGGCGTAGTGCCAGCGTCAACTCCCGCGGCCGCTTTTGCCGCCGCCTTAGCGGCACCGATCGCCTGCTCCAGCGGCGACGCCATCATCACCATGCCGGGACCGCCACCGTAAGGCCGGTCATCCACCGTGCGATGCACATCCTGCGTCCACTGCCGCGGATTCCAGCACTCGAGCTGCCACAAGCCACGCTCCAATGCCCGCCGCGTTATTCCCGATGCGGTAAGTGCCGCAAACATCTCGGGGAACAGCGTGACGACGTCGAAGCGCAAGCTCACCAGTCGCTGCCCCAATCGACGCGGATCAGGTCTCCCGCCACATCCACCGCCTTCACTACCTGTTCGACGAAGGGCAACAAACGTTCATGCTCGCCGTCAACTACTACCAGCACCTGATTCGCGCCCGTCTCGATCAAAGACTTGACCCGGCCCAGGGGCTGGTCCTGCATATTCTTCACTGCCAGACCGATCAGATCGGCCCAGTAGTATTCGTCGTCCGCCGGCGCCGGCAAAGCTTCGCGCGGCGCACCGAAATAACAACTGCCCAGCGCTTCGGATGCATCGCGATCGTCGATGCCGACCAGCTTCGCCACGACCCCATCGCCGTGCCGCTTGACCGCTTCGAGCGCGCGTGCCTGCCACTTTTCTGCCGGGGCATCGACATCCGCGGAAAACCACCACTGCGGCATCTTCTTCCAGGCCTCGGGATCATCGCCGAAGGGATGGACCCGCAGCCAGCCATGCACCCCGAACGGGGCGACTATGCGCCCCAATACAATCATGCGATTCAGGCAGCCTTGGTCGCTGCGGCCTGCTTGACCAGACGCGCGGCAGTCGGCGACAACTGGGCACCATGTCCCTGCCAGAAAGCCAGACGCTCGGTGTTGATCACCAGCCCCTGCTCGTTGGCGGCGGCGACAGGATTGTAATAACCGATGCGTTCGATGAAGCGGCCATCGCGACGGTTGCGCGAATCAGCCACCACCATATTGAAGAACGGGCGCTTCTTGGCACCGCTGCGGGCGAGACGAATAACAACCATGGTGTTCTCTTGAAAAGCCGGAAAGCCGGCGATTTTATTGCAAAAACCCGCAGAAAACAAGGCGTAGCGGCGGCCATTTTGCTGACCATGGCGCGACCGGGCCACCCGCCATGCCGACAGCCGTGCCTGGAAAACGCCTCGCGGCCCGGCTACGGTATGCGGGGCGCCACCTGGGACAACCACCAAATTCCACGTCTCGCCAAGTTCGTTCAAGAAGCGGCCAACAACATCGGCTTCCCGCAAGACCTCGCCAACGATTACGCCGTCATTGGAAATTGCCGGGCGTGGTGGACTGCAAGCCACTCGATCCGGATTCCTTTCAACCTAAGATAAAGTGTCCGGATTCCACTAGAATAATGCTTCGATCCCGGCCGTTGAGATCATCATGCGCCGCAAGAAGACCCCTACTCCACCTCCCGCCCAGCTTCAGCAAGTGCTGGATTGGCTCGTCGAGCCAACGCAGGACGATCCCCTGCTTGACCTGGTTCCCTTGCGCAATCACATTGCGGCGATCGACGCGCTGGAGCTTCCCGTCCTGCACCGTCTCAAGATCTACGAACTGCTCCAGCAGCGTTCCGCGCGCATTGACGATGCGCTGATACCGATGCTGCTCGATGTCAAGCTGCCCCTGCCGCCTCACCTGGGAACAGTCGCCCAGGGCCTGATCGGCCTGCGTGCGGAACTGGGCGAAGCATGGTTGAAGCTCGCCGGCGAGGCCGACCCGCAGGAACTTGCCCGGGTGCATCGCAGCAGTCCACAGATTTGCCTGCAGGGAATGCTAAATCTGTCGCAGCAGTTCATTGCGACTTTGCTGGTGGCGATTCCGATGCCCACGGGATTCTGGCGCAATGCCCAAGCGCTTTATCATTGCGCCCACGAGTCGCTCGATCCGACGGCGACCGTCCCCGTCGAAATCAGCGCGATCCATGCACGTTTCAGGGCCATGCTGGCGCTCACCGCGGCGCAACCCGAAGGACTTGCGCCGCGCGAAATTGTTTTCCTCGCCGAGTACCTGGAGACTCGCGCTGCCCTTGTCAGGATCGACATGATCTGCCCCGAGGGCGCTGGCGACTGGTTGTGGATCGACGCCAATCTTGATCAGCCACCGGTCGCGCTGGAACGCGTCAGGCCGACCGGCGCAAACTGTCTGTTTTTCCGCTTTGGCGAACTTTCCGAACAGGCGACGCAACACCTCGACCTACTGAACGACGGCGTACCACCGGCATCGCTCGGACTGCCGCTGCAAGCCGCCGGCGCCGACTACCGCAATGCGCTGGAACGGGCTCGCAAATGCTGGGCAGCGCCGCGCCGGCGTACCTTCAATCGGCGCGCACAGTCGCTGCCCGTCGAGGTCTGCACCCAGCTCAGTTCCCTTTGGTCGTCCCTGGCAAGCGGTTCTCATCAGGAGGCGGATTCCTGCGCCTGCGAATTGACTTACAGCGATTGGACGATACTCAACGACGGTCCCTCGGGCTACGCGATCGTACATGTCGTCGGCGGGGTCACCGGGATCGTGGCTGGCTGCGCCGTCGGTTTGCGCACCGGCATCGGCGCCGCCTGGCAGATTTGCCTGGTACGCTGGGCCCGCAGCAAGAGCAGCAGCCAACTTGAACTTGGGCTGGAGGTCCTTGCGCCGTCGGCCATACCGGTCCGGATACAGACCCTTGGCCAGCGCAATGCGGAACCGCCGGTACCCGCTTTGCTGCTTCCGCCGCTGCCAAGCCTCAACCGCAGCGAAGCGATCCTGGCTATGCGAGGTGACTACAACGCCCGTCCATTCACCTTGTTGCAGGAAGGTGCGGACAACTTGCTCGTCGCCGAATGCATGCCGCAGCGCAGCCTCATCGAAACCTCCAGCGTCGAAGTCTTTGAATTCACTCGCAACCAGACGGCCAGTTAGGCACGTGCGGATTGCGGCAACTCGGCGACAATCAAAGCACCAATCAGGATCACGCTCCACGATGCATACAGCCAGACCAGAAACACCGGGATTGCGGAGAAGGCGCCGTAGACCACCGCATTCACCGTGAATCCGGTTGCGATATACAGCGTGAACAACTTCTGCAGACCGACGAAGCCCAGCGCGGCCGCCGCTCCGCCAAGACCCGCATGCCAGACCACTACCCGCTTGTTCGGTACGCCCCAATAGAGCAGACCGAACAGGGCGGTCATGAAGGCGAAAGGCAGGAGACCGCGGATCACGAAGGCATTTACCCAGCGCGGCTCGTCGACCAGGCCCAACGATACCCCCGCAACGAACGATATCGCCGCAATGCTGGCACCGAACACCAGTGGCCCGAGCAACAGCGCCAGGCCGTGCATAGCCAGGCGTCGCAACAGCGGACGCCCGGACTTGACCCGCCAAATGTGGTTGAAAGCCCGTTCTATGGTCAGCATCTGCATCAGCGCAGTAGCGCCCAGCACCACGATCCCAAGCACGGTGACGCGGCCGGCACGAGACGCGAACTGCCCGATGTACTTGGCGATTATGGCGCCGGCCTTCTCAGGCAACAGGTTGGCCAGCAAGAACTTCTCCAGTGCGGAACCAAGTCCGACCCCAACCGGGAACAAGGAGATCAGCGCAAACGCCGTTGCGATCATCGGCACCAGACCGATCAGGGTGGCGAAGGAAAGTGCCGCCGCCGTCTGTACGCAATGCTCGTCGTGAAAACGACCGATTGTCCGCGCGATCAGCCGGAAGGGTGCCAGGAGCCACATATAATCGGATTCTACTGGAGGCCGGTAAATGCAGAAGGCAAACGACACCCGCGAAATTCTCGTGCTCTATTACAGCCACCATGGCTCGGTGCGCGACTTGGCGCGCCACATCGCGCGTGGCATAGAGCAGACTCCGGGTATCACGGCAAGGCTGCGCACCGTGCCCAGGGTATCCGCAGTTTGCGAGGCAAGCGCCGCGGCGATCCCGGGTGAGGGCGCGCCCTATGCCGAAACCCGCGATCTCGAGGAATGCGTCGGTCTGGCGATGGGCAGTCCGACCCGCTTCGGCAACATGGCGGCGCCGTTGAAATACTTCCTCGACTCGACCAGCGGCCTGTGGCTCAAGGGTGCCTTGGCGGGCAAACCGGCGGCCGTGTTCACCTCGACTACGACCATGCACGGCGGCCAGGAGTCCACCTTGCTGTCGATGATGTTGCCGCTGCTGCATCACGGCATGCTGATCCTCGGCATCCCCTATACCGAGGCCGCGCTTTCGACGACACGCGAAGGCGGTACGCCCTATGGCGCAAGCCATGTCAGCGGCGGCAACGGCGATACGGCTGCCAGCGAACATGAAAAGCTGCTGGCCGTCGCTCTCGGGCGCCGTCTGGCCGAAACTGCAAAGAAACTCACTGCATGAACCCATGGTTCAGCCGCCTGGCATCGGCCAGTCTGGTCGGCTTGCTGTTCCTCTGCCTGGCGTGGGAACTCTGGCTGGCACCGCTGCGTCCCGGCGGCTCGATGCTGGCGCTGAAAGCCCTGCCGCTGCTGCTGCCGTTGTTCGGCATCCTGCGCGGCAAACGCTACACGCACCAATGGACCTCCATGCTGGCGCTGGCCTATGTCACCGAAGGCCTGGTGCGCGCGGCATCCGACCAGGGCGCGAGCCAGGCACTGGCAATGGCCGAGACGATCCTGGCAAGCCTGCTTTTTGCCGGATGCCTCGGCCACGCGCGCGCGACCGCTCCCTCCAGAACGATCAAAGCTGGGGATTGAGCTTTTCCTGCCCGGAACGGAGTTTATTCAGCGCATTGATATAGGCCTTGGCCGAAGCGACCACGATATCCGTATCCGCACCCTGACCATTCACAATTCGGCCGTCTTTCGACAAGCGAACCGTCACCTCGCCCTGGGCATCCGTGCCGGTAGTGATGGCATTCACCGAGTAGAGCAGTAACTCGGTACCGCTCGTTGCAATGGCCTCGATCGCCTTGAAGGTTGCATCGACGGGTCCGCTGCCGCTGGCCTCGGCCTGCTGCTCGGCGCCGCCGGCAGAAAGCGTCAGGCGCGCCTGAGGCACCTCGCCGGTTTCCGAGTGGAACATCGAAGACACGAGTTTGTAGTGCTCGTCGTCGGTGAGAACCATTTCGTCGCTCATCAGCGCGTGCAGGTCCTCGTCGAAAATCTCGTGTTTCTTGTCGGCCAGTTCCTTGAAATGGGTGAAGGCGGCGTTCAGAACCTGTTCGCTCTCGACCTCGATGCCGAGTTCCTTGAGGCGCGCCTTGAAAGCGGTGCGCCCGGAGTGCTTGCCGAGCACCAGCTTGTTGGCGTTCCAGCCCACATCTTCGGCACGCATGATCTCGTAGGTTTCACGGTGCTTGAGCACCCCGTCCTGGTGGATGCCGGACTCATGGGCAAAGGCATTGGCACCGACGATCGCCTTGTTCGGCTGCACCGGAAATCCGGTGATGCTCGACACCATCTTGGATGCCGCGACAATTTGCGTCGTATCGATACGGGTAATGCAGGGAAACACATCCTGCCGGGTGTGCACCGCCATGACGATCTCTTCCAGCGCGGCGTTGCCGGCTCGCTCGCCCAGGCCGTTGATCGTGCATTCGACCTGACGCGCACCCGCCATCACCGCGGCAAGACTGTTGGCAACCGCCAAACCGAGATCGTTATGACAATGCACCGACCAGATGACCTTGTCCGAATTGGGTATCCGTTCACGCAACTGGCGAATACGTTCGGCATACTGTTCCGGGACGTTGTAGCCGACGGTGTCCGGAATATTGATGGTGGACGCCCCCTCCTTGATCACCGCCTCGATGATGCGGCAAAGGAAGTCCAGATCCGATCGCCCGGCATCCTCACAGGAAAACTCCACGTCGCCGATCCCGTTGCGGGCAAAGCGCACTGCGTGCTGGGCGGCGACCAGCACGTCGTCGGGAGACATGCGCAGCTTCTTTTCCATGTGGATCGGACTGGTCGCGATGAAGGTATGGATGCGCCCCGATTTCGCCGGCTTGACCGCCTCCAGCGCGCGCGCGATGTCCTTGTCGAAAGCCCGGCACAGACCGGCCACCGTCGAGTCCTTGATGGTTTCGGCAACGGCCTTGACCGCTTCAAAATCACCGTTGGACGCAGCAGGAAACCCCGCCTCGATGACGTCCACGCGCATCCGTTCAAGTTGCCGGGCAATCCGCAGTTTTTCTTCCTTGGTCATTGAAGCGCCGGGGCTCTGTTCGCCGTCGCGCAAGGTGGTGTCAAAAATGATCAACTGTTCCTTGGACATGGTCTTCTCCTGGAAAAAATCAGGTTTCAGTCGAGGCTGGCGCCAGCGTAGTCGTATTAGGCGCAGCGACCGCAACTAAAACCAAAAAATGGCTTATCCCGCCCCTCGTGGCGCGGGCACTGTCAACAACCGGATTGTGGGGGAGGTGTATTTAGCGCGCGCGGCGCAGCAGCGGAAGCAGCTTGGCGCGCAACGGCAGGCGTGCAAGCAGCGCGCCGGAGAAGGCGAGGAACAGTATGGAAAAAGCCAGCATCTCAAACATAATTGCGACTATAAAGATATTGCTCTGGTCGCGCAACAGATTTTGTCAGGGCCGCCGCGCGTAATACCGGAAAATCCGATATCAGCAGCCTTCGCCGGCATTGTGTTTTCGCCGGCCACGCTTCCACAACGCCATGACGTAACCCGACAGGGCATAGGCAAGAAACAGGGCGAACAGAATTCCCGGCGGATACGACGACACGAGCCCGTAACCGAGGACGATGGCGGGAAGGACAATGAACGGCACGCTGCGGCGCAGATTGATGTCCTTCCCACTCCAGTAGGGCACGGTGCTGACCATGGTGATGCCGGCAAACAGCGTCAAGGCAAACGCATACCAGCGTACTTCTTCGCCGGGAATATTCAGGTCGTTGATGATCCATACAAAACCCGCCACCAGCGCGGCCGCTGCCGGGCTGGGCAATCCCTGGAAATAGCGCTTATCCACAATACCAATATTGGTATTGAAGCGAGCCAGGCGTAATGCCGCACCTGCGCAATAGACGAATGCAGCGATCCAGCCCCACTTGCCCATACCCTTCATCGCCCACTCGAAGGCAATCAATGCCGGAGCCGCGCCAAAGGACACCATGTCGGATAGTGAATCGTATTCCGCGCCGAAAGCGCTCTGCGTTCGCGTCATGCGCGCCACACGGCCATCCAGGCCGTCGAATACCATGGCGATGAAAATTGCCACCGCCGCATGCTCGAAGCGTCCGGTCATCGCCTGGACTATGGCGTAAAAACCCGAAAACAGAGCTGCCGTCGTCAGCAGGTTGGGCAGCAGGTATATGCCGCGCCGACGCAGTTCGGAATTCATCAGCGCCTTGCGAGGTGGAATTGCCGGCATGGTTGAATTACAGAAGGGAATGCTGCCTATTCTAACGGCTCATGCTGGTTCGGCAACCAACACGCGTCGTACTGCTCGCGCGCCGAGCCCGGTCCGCGGCACTCGCACAGATCTGGCCGCGGAAAACACAAAGGGCGCAGCTCGGCTGCGCCCTTCACGATACAACGACAGGCATCAATTCTTGGTTTGATCGACCAGCTTGTTTTTCTTGATCCACGGCATCATCGCGCGCAACTGCTCGCCAACCAGCTCGATTGGATGGGCGGCGATCAGGCGCCGACGGGCGGTCATTTCCGGGTAATTGGTGCGGCCTTCAAGAATGAACTTCTTGGCATATTCCCCTTCCTGAATCGCCTTCAGCGCTTCCTTCATGGCGGCACGGGCTTCGGCGCCGATTACCTTCGGTCCGGTCACATACTCGCCATATTCGGCGTTGTTCGAGATCGAGTAGTTCATGTTGGCAATGCCGCCCTCGAATATCAGATCGACAATCAGCTTGACCTCGTGCAAGCACTCGAAATACGCCATCTCCGGCGCATAACCGGCATCGGTCAGCGTCTCGTAGCCGGCCTTGATCAATTCCACCAGACCGCCGCAAAGCACCGCCTGCTCACCGAACAGATCGGTCTCGGTTTCCTCGCGGAAGTTGGTTTCGATCACGCCGCCCTTGGTGCCGCCGTTCGCCGCCGCGTAAGACAAGGCAATATCCTTGGCCTTGCCCGACTTGTCCTGATGAATCGCGATCAGCGAGGGCACCCCACCGCCCCGGACATATTCGGAGCGCACGGTGTGGCCGGGGCCCTTCGGGGCGATCATGATCACGTCCACGTCCGCGCGGGGAACCACCTGATTGTAATGAACGTTGAAGCCATGGGCGAAGGCCAGCGCGGCGCCCTTCTTCATGTTGCCCTCAACCTCGCTGTAATAGACCGCAGGAATGGTTTCGTCGGGCAGCAGCATCATGACGACATCGGCATCTTTGACCGCCTTGGCAACTTCCTCGACCTTGAGTCCGGCCTTCTTCGCCTTGTCCCAGGAAGCCCCTCCCTTGCGCAAACCAACCGTCACCTTGACACCCGAATCCTTGAGATTCTGCGCGTGAGCGTGGCCCTGCGAACCGTAGCCGACGATAGTGACTTTCTTGCCCTTGATCAGGGAAAGGTCGGCATCCTTGTCGTAATAGACTTTCATTCGTTTTCCTTTGTTTCAGAGTTCATACTTTGAGAATTCGATCGCCGCGCCCGATGCCTGAAACGCCGGTGCGAACGGTTTCAAGTATCAGGGAACGATCAATGGCTTCAAGAAAGGCATCCAGCTTGGAGCCGTTGCCCGTCAGTTCGATCACGTAGGTCGAATCGGTGACGTCGATGATGCGGCCGCGGAAGATATCCGCAATCCGTTTCATCTCTTCACGATCCTTGCCGGCGGCGCGCACCTTCACCAGCATCAGCTCGCGCTCGATATGCGCAGCTTCGGACAGATCCACCACCTTGACGACGTCTATCAGCTTGTTCAGCTGTTTGGTGATCTGTTCGATGACATCGTCCGATCCGGTGCTGACAATGGTCATGCGGGAAAGCGAGGCGTCTTCGGTCGGCGCAACGGTCAGCGACTCGATGTTGAAAGCGCGGGCAGAGAACAGGCCGGAAACACGTGAAAGCGCGCCTGCCTCGTTTTCGATAAGAATGGAAATGATGTGTCGCATGCTTACAGTTCCTCGGCCAGAATCATTTCCGACAAACCCTTGCCGGCCGCCACCATCGGATAGACATTGGCCGTCTGATCGGTAAGGAAATCCATGAACACAAGGTCGTTCTTGTGCTTGGTGAAAGCCTCGCGCAGCGCCGGCTCCACGTCGGCCGGACGTTCTATTTTCATGCCCACATGGCCGTAGGACTCCGCCAACTTGACGAAGTCCGGCAGGGCATCGACGTAGGACTCGGCGTAGCGGTTACCGTGGAACATCTGTTGCCACTGACGCACCATCCCCAAATAGCGATTGTTCAGGTTGATGATTTTGATCGGCAGGCGAAACTGCTTGGCCGTAGACAATTCCTGGATGTTCATCTGAATCGAAGCTTCGCCGGTAATACAGGCCACAGTCGCCTTTGGATTGGCGAAGCGGACGCCCATCGCATAGGGGAGACCTACGCCCATGGTGCCGAGGCCGCCGGAATTGATCCAGCGACGCGGTTTGTCGAACTTGTAGTACTGCGCCGCCCACATCTGGTGCTGCCCCACGTCCGAGGTAATGAAGGCCTCGCCGCCAGTAACTTCATAGAGCTTTTCCACCACATACTGGGGCATGATGATTTCCTTGCCCTGCTTGTACCTGAGCGATTTCTTGGCGCGCCACTCGTCGATCTGCTTCCACCAGGCGGCCAGCGCCTTCGAATCAGGCACTCCGGCAGAAGCTGCGAGAAGCTTCTGCAATTCGTCAAGCACATCGGGCAGATTACCGACAATGGGTACGTCGACCTTGACCCGTTTCGAAATCGAAGAGGGATCGATGTCGATATGTATGATCTTGCGCGAAACCTCGGCAAAATGCGCCGGGTTGCCAATTACGCGATCATCGAAGCGCGCACCGACGGCGATCAGCACGTCGCAATTCTGCATGGCCATGTTGGCCTCGTAGGTGCCATGCATGCCCAGCATGCCCAGCCATTGCTTGTCGGTAGCCGGATACCCCCCCAAGCCCATCAGGGTATTGGTCACCGGATACCCGAGAGTCCGGGCAAGCTTGACCAGCCGTTCAGCCGCATCCGAAAGAATCACGCCGCCTCCGGCGTAAATCATCGGCCGCTTGGCTTCCAGCAGCATCTGCACCGCCTTCTTGATCTGCCCGCTATGGCCCTTGACCACCGGGTTATAGGAGCGCATGGCGATGGTCTTGGGGTATTCGAATTCGCACTTCTGGTTGGTGATGTCCTTGGGGATATCCACCAGGACCGGACCAGGGCGGCCAGTCTTGGCGATGTAGAAAGCCTTTTTCAGGGTTATCGCCAGATCCCTGACATCCTTGACCAGGAAGTTGTGCTTCACGCAGGGCCGGGTAATGCCGACCGTGTCGCATTCCTGGAAGGCGTCCTGGCCTATGTAGGCCGTAGGTACCTGGCCGCTGATGATAACCATCGGCACTGAATCCATATGGGCCGTGGCGATACCGGTTACCGCATTGGTCACGCCCGGCCCCGAGGTGACCATGCACACGCCGATCTTGTTGGACGAGCGCGAATACGCATCCGCCGCATGAACGGCCGCCTGCTCATGGCGAACCAGGACATGCTTGAACTTGTCCTGTTTGAAAAGTTCGTCATAAATATAAAGGACCGAGCCGCCGGGATAGCCGAATACGTATTCGACCTTTTCCTCCTGCAAGCACCTGATTACAATTTCTGCGCCGGTTAGCTGCATTGATTACACCTGTTACACTTTTCGAGTGAAACGTATAACCTTACTGACTCGTCCGCGAATGGTCAAGATTTATGTCTGCGGTGCTCGCACCGGAGACGGTATCCCTTGCGGATATAGTCGGCCTTTCGCAGTGAAAAACTGCTGAAAGGTGACAGGAGTCACTCCTGAGTTCTCGAACCGAACTATCCAATTTCCTTGCCAGCATAGAGCGGCGCGCCTTCAAGCAGGCCATGTTTGCCATCCGAAACGAGGAGACCGCACTGGACATTGTTCAGGATGCGATGATGCGTCTCGCGGAAAAATATGGCGACCGCCCAAGCGCGGAATGGCCGATGTTGTTCCAGCGGATCCTGCAAAATGCCATTCGCGACTGCTACCGGCGATCCAAGGTGCGGTCCCTTTGGACTACGCTGTTGTCATCCCTGTCGCCGAATGAAGATGACGACGCCGATCCCCTTGAAACCTTTGCCGGAGAGAATGAGTCAGCCGCCCTGACTCCGCCGCATCAGCAGCTGGAACGCTCGCAACTCCTTGGTATTATTGAAAAAGAGATTGAAAAACTACCGCCGCGTCAACGTGAAGCCTTCCTGATGCGTTACTGGGAGGAGATGAATATTGCCGAGACCGCGGCGGTAATGGGTTGCACGGAAGGCAGCGTTAAGACACACTGTTCGCGCGCCACGCATACCCTGGCCGCAGCGCTCAGGGCAAAGGGCATAGAGCTATGAATGAAAATACGGAATTTGGCTACAAGACAAGACAGATATTGAACGAGGGGGTCGATACACTCGACAGGAAGGTGGCCACCCGTCTTTATGAAGCCCGTCAGGCCGCCTTGAATGTAGAGCGTCCGGCGGTGATGGGCTTGCGCCTTGCAGGAATCGGACACGGCGTGGAGATCGCTGTTTTTCCGCATGTGCGGAACCTGCTTGCCATTGTGGCTTTGAGTGTCGGTGCCGTAGGAACCTACTACTGGGATGCCTATGAGCAGGCCCGGGAATTCGAGGAAATCGACAGCGCGCTGCTGGCCGACGAACTACCCCCTGCCGCCTATCTTGATCGAGGCTTCCACGCATGGCTCGAGTACGCTCCGGACTCATCCTCGCAGTAGCGTTCTGGCTGGTCTTCCCGCCCAGCCATGCAGCCATAGTTCCTCCGCTTTCGCAGCCGTCCTGGTCCGAGTTGACTGCGGAACAGAAGCGCGTTCTCGCTCCGCTTTCCAGCGAATGGGACAGCATGGAAGGCTTCCGACGCAAAAAGTGGCTGGGTATTGCTCAGCGCTATCAGTCCATGGCTCCCGACGAACAGGCCCGCATGCAGCGACGCATGACCGATTGGGCCAAGCTCACGCCCGACGAGCGCAAGCGGGCAAGAGACAAGTACAGGTCATTGCAAAAAGCGCCCGCAGAAAAAAAGGAAGCAGTCAAGTTGAAGTGGCAGGAATACAAAGAACTTCCGGAGAGCGAGAAAACCCGCCTCAAGACTGAAGCCGCGCGCAGGCCCACGCCTCGCCCAGCGCCCTCCAAGCCAGCCGTTGCGCCCAAACCATCGATCCCGTCGGGCGAACCGCCGCCGGCAGCCCCGGTCGCTCCAGCGACCACACGTTAGTCTGGTCGGTAATCGTGTCTGCCGCAGCGGCGCCCACCGCCGCCCAACTGCCGAGCCTGCGTCGCCGGGTTGCAAGCATGCTTTACGAAAGTCTGCTGCTGCTTGGGGTACTTTCCGTCAGTTTCATGCTGCCGCACCTTGTCCTGGGTATGGGATTCAACCTCATTTTGCCGGGCTGGGTGTTGCTCGGCCACGTATTCATCGTGCTGGGCGCCTATTTCCTCTGGTACTGGATTCATGGCGGGCAGACCCTGGCGATGCAGACCTGGAATATCAGGCTGACCACACCAAGTGGAGCTCAACCGTCCCCGGCGCGACTCGCACTGCGTTATGTTCTGGCCTGGCCCAGTCTCCTCTATTTTGGTGCCGGGGTGCTCTGGGCTCTGTTCGATCGCGATCGCCAATTCCTCCATGACCGCCTGGCGGGAACCCGATTGGTGTTCAAGCGACAGCAGGATTCGTCAGCGCCGATCAACCCACCATAGCATTCCGGCGGCGGTCATCAAGAACAGTACGCTTGGCGTTATCGCGGAGTAGAAGGGTGGCCAGCTGTTGATCACGCCGAGACTCGAAAAAAGGCCATTCAACATGTGGAACCCGATGCCAAGCATGATGCCGGCGAATACGCGGATGGTCACCGCACCCATTCGATCCTGCATGTACGCAAACGGCAAGGCCAAAGACATCATCACCAGCGCCGCCAAAGGGTAGAAGAGTTTCTTCCACATCGCTATTTCATAGCGATCCGTTTTTTGCTGATTGCCGCTCAAGTGGCGGATAAAGAGATATAAATTGACCAGCGACATGCGTTCCGGCACCACCAATAGCACGGATAACAAATCCGGATTGAGCGCTGATTTCCAGCTTAGCTCGCGATACCTTTCCACATGCGCCATATCGCCGGAAAATACCGTGCGGGCTACGCCACCGAGTGACCATGTATTCGCACCGAGGTAGGTGCCTCCGTCGGCTTGGGTGATGGAAAGCAGTTGAAACCGGTCATCGAATTCAAACACGCGCACGTTGTGCAAAGTCGCGTCCGGAAGCACCTCGCGAACATTCACGAACGAGCGCTCGTCCCGCACCCAGAGGCCGGAACGAAACTCCTGCGCCACCAGGGAACCCATCGCCTCGAGCCTCAATTGCTGGGCTGCCCGCTCCGATGGCGGAGCCACAAACTCGCCGACCAACAGGGTCAATGCAGAGAACACCAGTCCGATCTTGGCCAAAGAGAACAACAAATCCTTCGTCGAGAGGCCGGCGGCGCGCAGCACGGTAATCTCGGAGTGACGTGCGAGAACAGTAAGGGCGTACAGGGTGCCGATCAAAACGCCGATCGGGAACAACTCATAGAGCCGGCCGGGCAAGGTCAGAATCACATAGCCCAGCGCATGCTGAATCTGGTAACTACCCTTGCCTATGCTTTCAAGCTGATGAATCAGGTCAAAGAACGCAAAGAGCATCAGGAATGCCAGCAATACCAAACCCGTTGACGCGTAGATCTCACGCGCCAGATGGCGTTCGTAGAGTTTCAGCGCCACCGCAGTTTCCCCCATGCCAGGGGATTCTGCCGTCGATAGAAGAGCACCACCAGCAGCAAGAACATGCCGACGTGAACCGCCCAGACGCCAATCTCAAAACGCAGTTTGCCTTGCGCAACCCAAGCTTGGCTGACACTGAGCAGATTGCTGTAGATCATGTAAGTAAGCAGTGCGAAAATCAGGTTGTTGGTCCGCCCGGCACGCGGATTGACGAATGCCAGCGGTATCGCCAGAACGGCCAGATTCAGTGCCGCAAGAGGCAAGCCGAGGCGCCACAGGAGTTCGGCCAGATGGGCCGGCTGAGGATCTCGCACAAGTTCCCACACCGGCTTGGTGCGCGGCGAATCCTCAAATCCGCGGGCCTCCTTGGTTTCAATGCGCAAGGCATAGCGATCAAACTCCATAACCCGGTACTCAGGTGTTCCCGCAGTACCCTCGTAGCGCCGCCCATGATCCAGAACGAGAAAACGATCACCGTTGGGAACAGTTTCGGTGTGGCCTTGCGCCGTCGCCATGACGCCCAGCCGGCCCTGCTGCATGGAGCTGATGAATATGTTCTTTACCTTTCCATCCTCGCCGGCAACACTTTCCACGAAAAATACGCGGTCGGCGCCGCTCGACTCGTTGAATGCGCCTGGCGATACTCGTGCCACATCGTCGCGCTGATCCATGCTTTGGCGATATGCCTCGCTCTTTTGCGTCGCCCATGGCGCCAGCAGCAGTGAAAGAACGGCAATCACGAGCACCGGCGGCCCAACGAACTTCAATACCGGTTTGACCCAGGCAGTGAGGGGTATCCCTGATGACAGCCAGACCACCATCTCCGAATCGCGGTACCAGCGTGACAGCGTCATCAATACTGCGACGAAGAGGGTCAGCGAAAGCAGTACCGGCAGATAGCTGATCGCACGAAAACCCAACAGAGCAATTACCGCCTCGGAAGCCAGTTTTCCACCCGCCGCATCCCCCAGCAGACGAATCAACTGCGTGGTCATCAGGATCGCGAAGAGCGCGACAAATACCCCCACCGCCGTATGGGTGAACTCCCTAATTGCGGCGCGCTGGAAAATCATCGTGTAACAGAATATCTGCTTTGACTTTTGGTGAAAACTTGGGGAATAATCGCGGCATTGGCGGAAACTACTCGAAACTTAACAATTTCTCCGATCTTCCGCCGCCTCCAAGGAGAGCATTTTGGAATTTAGCATAAAAAGCGGAAGCCCGGAAAAGCAACGCAGCGCATGCGTTGTAGTCGGTGTCTTCGAACCGAGGAAGCTTTCCGCCGCAGCGGAGGTGATAGACAGTGCCGCCCACCAGTTTCTCAGCGATATTCTGCGTCGCGGCGACATGGAGGGAAAGAGCGGCAGCTGCCTGTTGCTCCATGGTGTTCCTGGCGTCGAAGCGGATCGCATCCTGCTGGTCGGACTTGGCAAGGAAAGGGAGTTCCGCGAAAAGGAATACCGCACCGCCCTCGCCACCGCGGTGCGGCAGCTCAATGAAACCGGGGGCTTCGACGGCACGCTTTATCTGACCGAACTTGCAGTCAAGAAGCGCGATGTCGCATGGAAAATTCGACAGGCCGCACTGGTGGTGCAGGAGACGCTCTACCGCTTCGATCGCCTCAAGTCAAAGAAAGAGGAAGTGCGTCGCCCGCTACGCAAACTGACCTTCTGCGTCACTCGCCGCAATGAACTTGCCACCGCCGAAAACGCACTGGCGGAAGGGCTGGCGATTGCAGCCGGGATGGACCTGGCCAAGGATCTCGGCAATCTGCCGGGCAATATCTGCACTCCGAGCTACCTCGCCGACCAGGCCAGGCAGCTCGCAAAATCGCACGCATTGGGCGTCGATATTCTCGATCGTGCCGATATGGAAAAACTCGGCATGCACACCCTGCTTTCCGTCGCGCGCGGCTCGCATGAGCCGCCCAAGTTCATCGTCCTGAGGCATTCCGGAGGCGCCTCCGGAGCCAAGCCGGTGGTACTGGTGGGCAAGGGCATCACCTTCGATTCCGGTGGCATTTCACTCAAGCCCGGGGCGGAAATGGACGAGATGAAATATGACATGTGCGGCGCTGCCAGCGTACTCGGAACGCTCAAGGCGACTGCCATGATGAAACTGCCACTCAATGTCGTCGGCGTCATTCCATCCACGGAAAACATGCCGGGCGGCGCGGCGACCAAGCCAGGCGACGTCATCACCTCGATGTCGGGGCAGACGGTGGAAATACTCAACACCGATGCCGAGGGCCGCCTGATCCTGTGCGACGCCCTCACTTACGTCGAGCGCTTCGACCCGGAGTGCGTGGTCGATATCGCCACGCTGACGGGCGCCTGCGTGATTGCCCTGGGACATGTCGCCACCGGCCTGCTCGCCAATAACGAGGGCCTCGCCAGGGAACTGCTCGATGCGGGCCAGGATGCCTACGACCGCGCCTGGCAAATGCCCCTGTGGGACGACTACCAGGAGCAATTGAAGAGCAATTTCGCCGACATGGCGAATATCGGCGGCCGGCCGGCCGGCACCATCACCGCGGCCTGCTTCCTCGCGCGCTTCGCCGACAGGTACCATTGGGCGCATCTCGACATTGCCGGCACGGCCTGGCGTTCCGGCAAGGACAAGGGTGCTACCGGACGACCGGTGCCCTTGCTTAGCCATTTCCTGATAGACCGCGCCAAGAATGCCGCAAAGCCGGCCGGAAAGCACAAGCGGGAATGACCAAGATCACCTTTCTCCATGGCGCGCGCGACCGGCTCCAGGCTGTCGCCACATGGCTGGAGCGCGCCAGCGGCGAAGGTCGGCGAGTATTGGTGTATGTACCCGCCGACGACCGCCGGGAGCACCTCGATCGCCTGTTGTGGACCCAAGCCGCAACCGGCTTCATACCCCACTGTCGTGCCGAGAGTGAATTGGCGGCAGAAACCCCGATCGTCTTCGCATCGGAACTCGATCACCCGCTCCACGACGAATGCCTACTGAATCTGTCGGACGAAGTCCCGTCGGGGTTCAGCCGCTTCGAGGAACTGATCGAAATCGTCAGCGTCGAAGATGCCGACCGCTTACCCGGTCGCGAACGCTTCCGCTTTTATCGCGAACGCGGTTACCCGTTGGAAAACCGCGATATCTCCGGAGGCATCCAGTAGATGGCTGACGACGATACGGCCGATCTCCTGCGCCAGGCCGATGCGCTGATCCGGCGCAACCGGACCTATATCGCCGGCTCGGTGCCGGTGGCGACTCAGATCCCGCCACCCGACGACGATTTGCCCGTGCTTACCGACATCGTCACCGAACAGGAAGCCGCGCTGGCCACCGCGCCGCCGCACCTGCAGCAACATCTCGACGCCTTGCGCGAGGAACTCTCGCGCTGGCTGGTGCAGGAATTGCCGCACGCCGTCCTGAAAGTCACGGATGGTTTGGCGGATCAACTGATGGGAGAACTCACCCATCAAGCCGAAAAGAAGTTGCTGCCGCGCCTGATTGCGCGGCTCGACGGTACTGCCGACCAAAACCCGGCCGAAGAATAAATCCGGGCAAGACCGGCTCTGGCGACAGTGCCCCGGGTCGGGAATCAGCCTGGCGGTACGGTTTCAGCGAACGCGGGACGCTGCATCAGCTTTTCATACAGCTGCGACAGATTGGGGTAGTCCTCACGCCACCGAATGTCGCCGAGGCGGAAGGATACATAGCCCAGTGCGCAACCGACGGCGATGTCCGCCAGCGAAAGGCTGTTGCCATGACACCACGGCTGTTCGCCCAGATCTGCCGACATGGCTTTCAGCGCTTGCGTGGTCTTGCCGCGCTGGCGTGCGATCCATGACGGGCTGCGCTCGCCAGCGGGACGCTGCGCCTCGAGAAACGCGGCAACGGCGGCATCGAGCACGCCGTCCGCCAGGGCCTCCCAACGCTTGACGCTGATGCGCTCGCGGCCGGATGCCGGCAGCAGGCGGCTGTTGGGTGCCACCATATCCAGATACTCGGCGATGACCCGGGAATCGTAGAGCGTGCTGTTGTCGTCCAGCACCAGCACGGGTACCTTGCCCAGCGGATTGAGTGCAGCCACCTGGGTACCCTCGGCCCACGGCGAATCGATGACCAGATCGTAGTCGATCTTCTTTTCCGCCAGCACGATGCGTACCTTGCGGACATAAGGGCTGGTAAGGGAACCGATCAGTTTCATTGGGACAAATCACAAGGTTTCGGAGCATGGAAACTATAGCACGCCGCCCGTTGGTGACCGCGGACCGCCGCCGGGGGGCGATAGCCTGCATGTTAAAATTCTTCATATTGCCGGCGCATCCCGCACATCGTCCTCTCCTCGCCAAAGACATGACACTCACTGCACTCACCGCCCTTTCTCCGCTCGACGGCCGCTATGCCGCAAAAGTCGAAAACCTGCGCATTCATTTTTCGGAATACGGCCTCATCCGCAATCGTATTCGGGTCGAAATCGAATGGCTCAAGGCGCTCGCCGCCGCAGGGGAAATCGCCGAATGCCCGGCGTTCTCGAGCGCCACGATCAAACAGCTCGACGCGGTTATCGCCAGTTTTTCGGTCGCGGACGCCGAGGCCGTCAAGACCATCGAGGCCCGTACCAATCACGATGTGAAAGCCATGGAATACTGGCTCAAGGACTGCCTGGCGGGCAATCCCGAGGTCATGCACGTCAGCGAGTTCATCCATTTCGGCTGCACTTCGGAAGACATCAACAACACCTCCCATGCCTTGATGCTCAAGGATGCGATCGGCGGCAGCCTGTTGCCCGAACTCGACCGCCTGATCGCCCGGATGCGCGACCTGGCCCATCAACTGGCGGAGCTGCCGATGCTGGCCCGCACCCATGGCCAGCCCGCCACGCCGACCACCCTGGGCAAGGAAATGGCCAACATCGCGGCGCGCCTGATCCGCAGCCGCAAGCAGATTTCATCGGTATCGCTCAGTGCAAAGTTCAACGGCGCGGTCGGCAACTACAACGCCCATCTTGCGGCCTACCCGGATATCGACTGGGAGAGTTTCAATCGCCGCTTCATCGAGTCGCTCGGCCTGGAGTTCAATCCCTACACCATCCAGATCGAGCCGCATGACGCGATGGCCGAGTTGTTCGACGCCATGGCCCGCGCCAACACGATTCTGATCGACGCCGACCGCGACCTCTGGCAGTACATTTCGCTGGGCTACTTCAAGCAGAAGCTCAAGGAAGGCGAGATTGGCTCGTCCACCATGCCGCACAAGGTGAATCCGATCGACTTCGAAAACTCCGAAGGCAACCTGGGCCTGGCCAACGCGCTATTGCGTCACCTGGCGGAAAAGCTGCCGATCTCCCGCCTGCAACGTGACCTCACCGACTCGACCGTGCTGCGCAACATGGGCGTGGCCTTCGGCTATACGCTGCTGGCCTTCGATTCGACCCTGCGCGGGCTCAACAAGCTCGAAGCCAATCCGCAGCGCCTGGCCGAAGACCTCGACCAGGCCTGGGAAGTCCTGGCCGAACCGGTACAGACCGTGATGCGCCGCTTCGGCGTGCCCAACCCTTACGAACAACTCAAGGAACTCACGCGCGGCAAGGGCATCGAGCAACAGGCCCTGCGCGAATTCATCGCCAAACTGCCGCTGCCTGAGGCGGATCGCCAGCGCCTGCTCGAAATGACACCCGCTTCATACATCGGCAAGGCCGCGGACCTGGCCAGGCGGATCTGACATGGCGTTTGCGGACAATCTCAAACAGCTGCCCCGCATCTCGCATCTGGCCGCAATCCAGTTGCTGGACAGCGAGGGCAAGATCACCGCGACGATTGAAAACAAGTCGGGGCAAACCGGCTCGCTATCCGTCTATAACCATCTCGGGCAGATATACGGCGCGATCACCGCCGAGGCTGCCAAAAAGGGGCTGGAACTGTATGCCGAACATACGGACGATGCACGACAGAATCCCGGCAAGCATCCCAACATCGACCGCCTGCTGGAATTGGCGGCGGACGGCAAGCGCCTGCTGCGCGTCAAACACCTCTTCGCCACCGGAATCGACTAGCCGGCATCTTCCGGCCCGCCGTACTGCCCGCCGCTGCTCCGGTCTGTAACCCAGGTCACCGATGGCTTGCCAGCGGGATGGAATAATTTCTGAACGCTAGTCGTATACCGGGTGCCGGTACCTGCTGGCCTTACCCTCGACAGACAAAAGGAGTTCACATGAAATTCAACAAAATCGCCGTCGCAGTTCTCGCTATTGGTCTCTCCGGCGCAACTCTGGCCCAAAATATCGGCAAGGCCGAAGACCAGATCCGCTGGCGCCAGTCGGTGATGCAGACTCAGGGCTGGAGCATGGCCCGGATCAAGGCCAATATTGACGGCACGTTCAACAAGGACCAGGTGATCCAGGCCGCCAACACCATCCAGGCGATCGCCAATTCCGGCTCGGGCGGGCTGTTCCAGCCGGGAACCGACACCGGCAAGGGCTGGCGCGAGACCAACGTGAAGCCGGAAATGTTCAGCAATGCCGCCAAATTGAAGGAAGTCGGATCGGCCTACAACAAGGCAGCCAACGAAATGGCCAAGGTCGCGGCCACCGGCGACGCCGCCGCGGTCAAGGCCCAGTTCGGCAATCTGGGCAAGGCCTGCAAGGGTTGCCACGACGAATTCCGCAAGGAAGAAAAGAAATAAATTGCCGCTAGCGGGCGCGTTCGATACCGCTGCGACGGCCACCCTCGGGTGGCCGTTATCTTTCTTACCAGTTCGGCGCCGCGGCGGGCGCCGCAGCAGGCGGAGGTGAGGCAATCCAGGCGCCGCTGGCAGCATAGGCGGCGCCCAGGGCAATCGCCAGCGCCACGGAAAATGCCAGGACGCCGCCGCCCTTCGCCGTATCGCCAGCGCCTACTTTCCAGCCCGTGATCATGGGCATGATCAGGGTTTCCTTCTTGTATCGCACGTAGTAGACGATGGCGCCCAGATGCGCCAACACCAGGAGGATGGTCAGCGGCTCGATCAGGCGATGAATGCCGGCCGCCCGATCCGAGAATTCCTTACCGACCAGGGCGTAGAGCGGTCCCTCGAAGGCGATGTCATCGTTGGCGAACAAGCCGGTCGCCACCAGCAGCATGAACGTGCCCAGCATGGCCAGCACCGACAGCGCACCGAGCGGATTGTGTCCTGCGCCCTGCCACTGCCCGCGGATATAGTCTTTGATCGCGCGCGGCCCGCGCACGAACTGGCTGAAGCGCGCGTAGGTCGAGCCGACAAAACCCCAAACCAGGCGAAACGCCAGTAAACCGGCCACGGTCACACCGATGCGGCCATGCCAGACCATGGCATTGCCGCCCAGCTTTACCGTGACGAAGGAGCCGACCACGCAGAGCGCCAAAGCCCAGTGGAACACCCGGGTCGGCAGATCCCAAACGCGGATGCGTTGCATCAGACCACGGCTTCCTGCTTTTCTACCTTGGGCTTGACGAACTGCTCGCGCGAAACGCCGAGCCACATGACCAGGGGGCTGGCCACCAGCACCGAGGAATAGATGCCGAACAGGATGCCGATGGTCAGCGCCAGGGCGAAGTAGTGCAGCGCCGCGCCACCGAAAATCAGCATCGAGGTGACCATCATCTGGGTCGAGCCATGGGTGATGATGGTGCGCGAGATGGTGCTGGTGATGGCGTGGTCGAGCACCTGCGGCGTGGTCATGCCGCGCTTCTTCTTGAAGGTTTCGCGGACCCGGTCGAACACCACCACCGACTCGTTGACCGAGTAGCCCAGCACCGCCAGCACGGCCGCCAGCACCGGCAGCGAGAACTCCCACTGGAAGAAGGCGAAGAAGCCGAGGATGATCACCACGTCATGCATGTTGGCGATGATGGCGGAGAGGGCGAAGCGCCATTCGAAGCGGAAGGCCAGATACAGCATGATGCCGACCACCACCAGCAGCAGCGCCAGAGCGCCGTCTTCGGCAAGTTCCTTGCCGACCTGCGGCCCGACGAACTCGACCCGCTTGAGCTCAGGTTTGACAACTGGCGCCGTCCCGCCAGCGCCAACTTTTATCAGCGAGGCCATCACCTGCTCGCCGACCTTCGAGCTTTCGGCGCCCTTCGTCAGCGGCACGCGAATCAGCACATCGCGCGAGGAACCGAAGTTCTGCACCTGCGGGTCGACAAACCCGTCGGACTCCAGTTGCTCGCGGATTTTCCGCAAGTCGGGCGCCTGGGCATAGCTGACTTCCATCAGCGTGCCGCCGGTGAATTCGACGGAAAAATGCAGCCCCTTGGTGCTCAGGAAGAACACCGCCAGCAAAAAGGTGATCAACGAGATGATGTTGAACACCAGGGCATGGCGCATGAAGGGAATATCTTTGCGTATGCGGAAAAATTCCATGTCAGACTCCCGGCTTCCAGACCTGCCCGATGCTCACCGCTTCCAGCTTGCGTCGACGGCCATATATCAGGTTGATCAGCGCACGCGAGACCACCACCGAACTGAAGATCGAGGTCAGGATGCCCAGGCAATGCACCACGGCAAAGCCGCGCACCGGGCCGGAGCCAAATATCAGCAGCGCGATGCCGGCGATCAGCGTCGTGATATTCGAGTCGAGAATGGTCGCCCAGGCGCGCTCGTAGCCGGCGGTGATCGCCGCCTGCGGCGAATTTCCGCCGCGCAGTTCCTCGCGCACCCGCTCGTTGATCAGCACGTTGGCGTCGATCGCCATGCCCAGCGTCAGGGCGATGGCCGCAATGCCGGGCAGGGTCAGCGTCGCCTGCAGCAGGGACAACAGCGCCACCAGGAACAGCAGGTTGGCCGAAAGCGCGAACACCGACACGACGCCGAACAGCAGGTAGTAGGCCATCATGAACACGGCGATGGCAATGAAGCCCCACATGGTCGAGCTGAAACCCTTGGCGATATTTTCGGCACCCAGGCTGGGGCCTACGGTGCGCTCCTCGATGATTTCCATCGGCGCCGCCAGCGAACCGGCCCGCAGCAGCAGGGCTACATCATGGGCTTCCACGGTGCTCATGCGGCCCGAAATCTGCACGCGGCCGCCGCCGATCTCGGTGCGGATCACCGGCGCCGTGACCACCTCGCCCTTGCCCTTTTCGATCAGCAGGATGGCCATGCGCTTGCCCACGCTCTCGCGCGTCACGTCCTTGAAGATGCGCGCACCCGCAGAATCGAGCGACAGGTGCACCGCCGGTTCCTGGGTCTGATTGTCGAATCCGGGCTGGGCATCGGTCAGACGCTCGCCGGTCAACACCACCTGCTTCTTCACCAGCAGGCCGCGGCCGCCGCGCTCGACATAGTATTCGGTGCCGGGAGGCGGCTGGCCGCGGGCAGCCTGATCCATGACGCTGGGATTGGCGCTGGCTTCGTCGTCAACCATGCGCACTTCCAGGGTTGCCGTGCGACCGAGAATGTCCTTGGCCTTGGCCGTGTCCTGCACCCCCGGCAACTGGACCACGATGCGGTCTATGCCCTGCTGCTGGATCACCGGTTCGGCAACGCCGAGTTCGTTGATGCGGTTGTGCAGGGTGGTGATGTTCTGCTTGACGGCGAATTCCTGGATGCGCTTTTGCGCCACCGGCTTCAGCGTCGCCACCAGCTTGAGGTCGGTGCCTTCCTGGGCGTCGACCAGTTCCAGGTCCGGCTGGCTGTCGGCCAGGACGCTGCGCGCCTTGTCGCGGATTTCCGCCTCGCGGAAACGTATCGCCACGGTCTGTCCCTCGCGGCTGATGCCGCCATGGCGGATGTTCTTATCGCGCATCAGGCTGCGCAAATCGGCGCCGATCGAATCGAGGCGCTTGGTCAGCGCACCCTTCATATCGACCTGCAACAGGAAATGCACGCCGCCGCGCAGATCGAGACCGAGATACATCGGCAGGGCGTTGATGCTGTTCAGCCAGTTGGGCGAGTCCGACACCAGATTCAGCGCCACGCTGTAGCTCGCATCCGCTGCCACCGGGTTCAGGGCCCTCTCGATGGCGTCCCGCGCCTTGAGCTGGGTATCGGTATCGGCCAGCCGTACGCGGATGCTGTTGAGATCGAGCACCATGCCTTGCGGGACGATCGATGCCGTCTTGAGCGCCGCTTCCACCTGGGCCAGGAGTTTGGCGTCGACCTTGTGCGTCGACTTGACGCTGGCCACCTGCACGGCCGGCGCCTCGCCGAAGAAGTTGGGCAGGGTGTAGAGCAGGCCAAGCACCAGGGCGATCAGCACCGTGGCGTTTTTCCAGAGGGGGTAACGGTTCATGGCGTGGTACCCGGCCCGCGCTTTGACGCGGCCGGCCCGAAAAATTACAGGTTCTTCAGCGTACCCTTGGGCAGCAGCGCACCCACGGCGTTCTTCTGCACGGTGATCACCACCGGGCCATCCTTGCCTTCGGCCACTTCGAGGCTCAGGTAGTTTTCACCCACCTTGGCGATGCGGCCGGTGATGCCGCCCTGGGTGACCACTTCGTCACCCTTGGCCAGTTCGCTGACCATTTTCTGCTGTTCCTTGGCCTTCTTCATCTGCGGCCGGATCATGACGAACCAGAGCACGATGAACATCAAAAGAATGGGCAGCATGCCCATCAGGCCGCCCGTCGGGTCAGCGGCGGCGGCGGCCGCCTGTGCGTAAGCATTTGAAATCAGCACTATGAATCTCCAGGAAGGTCCAAAACGCTGCGCAGCAGCGTTTCAATGAAGGCTCGCCCGCGATGCAGGCGTTACGCCGAAACTAAAATTAAGCGGCGGATTATACCTGCTCGCCAGCCCGCCCCCGGTTAAAGCGGAGACTGAAGCCGGCGAAGTCGCCCTGCTCGATGGCGAGGCGAATTTCCGCCATCAGGGTCTGGTAATAGTAAAGATTGTGGATGGTGTTGAGCCGCGCGCCGAGTATCTCGCCGACGCGATGCAGATGATGCAGATAGGCGCGCGTGAAATTGCGGCAGGTGTAGCAGCCGCAGGTCTCGTCCAGCGGACGGGTATCGTTCTTGTGGCTGGCGTTCTTGATCTTGACGTCTCCCCAGCGCGTGAATAGCCAGCCGTTGCGCGCATTGCGCGTCGGCATCACGCAATCGAACATGTCGATGCCCTGCCCCACGGCATACACCAGGTCCTCCGGGGTGCCGACGCCCATCAGGTAGCGCGGCTTGTCGACCGGCAGGCGCGGCGCGGTGTGGGCCAGGATGCGCGCCATTTCCTCCTTGGGCTCGCCGACCGAGAGGCCGCCGATGGCAAAGCCGTCGAAACCGATGTCGACCAGCGCCGCCAGCGATTCGTCGCGCAAGCTTTCGTGCATGCCGCCCTGGACGATGCCGAACAGGGCATTGGTGTTCTGCAGCCGGTCGTGCTCGTCGCGCGAGCGCCGCGCCCAGCGCAGCGAGAGCCGCATCGATTGCGCCGCCGTGGACAGGTTCGCCGGATAGGGCGTGCATTCGTCGAAGATCATCACCACGTCGGAGTTCAGCACATGCTGAATGCGCATCGACTCCTCCGGCGTCAGGAACAGCCGGTCGCCGTTGATCGGCGAGGCGAACCTGACGCCTTCCTCGCTGATCTTGCGCAACTCGCCAAGCGAGAACACCTGGAAGCCGCCCGAGTCGGTCAGGATCGGGCCGTTCCAGCCCATGAAGCGATGCAGGCCGCCGTGTGCCGCGATCACCTCCAGCCCCGGGCGCAGCCAGAGATGAAAGGTGTTGCCGAGCACGATCGAGGCGCCGATGCCGACCAGTTCGTCGGGCGACATCGCCTTGACCGTGCCATAGGTGCCGACCGGCATGAAGGTCGGGGTCGGCGCCGCGCCGTGTGCCAGCGTCAGCGTTCCGCGTCGCGCCGCATGGTCGGTGGCGAGCAGTTCAAAGTTCATTTTTCCGCCTTCGATGCAGCAACATGGCGTCGCCGTAGCTGAAAAAGCGATAGCGCGCCGCAATCGCATGTTGGTAGGCGGCGCGGATTTCCTCCATACCGGCAAACGCCGCAACCAGCATCAGCAAGGTGGACTTCGGCAAGTGAAAATTGGTCACCAGCATGTCCGCCACCCTGAATTCAAAGCCGGGGGTGACAAACAGCGCCGTCTCGCCAGCGCCAACTTTCAATCCGCCACCCAGAGCTGCCGATTCGAGAGTGCGCAAGGAGGTGGTGCCGACGGCGACGACGCGGCCGCCGCCGGCGCGGGTCGCCGCTATCGCGTCGGCCGTGGCTTGCGGCAAGTCGTAGCGCTCGGTATGCATGCGGTGTTCCGTCAGCTTGCTGACGCGCACCGGTTGAAAAGTTCCGGCGCCCACATGCAAGGTGACGTAGGCGACGCCGATGCCGAGTGCATGCAAACGCGCCAGCAAATCCTGATCGAAGTGCAGGCCGGCGGTAGGCGCCGCCACCGAACCCTTCTCGCGCGCATACACGGTCTGGTAACGCAACTCGTCCGGGGCTGCGGCCTGGCGTTCTATATAGGGCGGCAAGGGCAGCCGGCCATGACGCTCGATCAGTTCGGCGGCATCATCGGCAAAGCGCAGGCGATAGAACTCACCTTCGCGCCCCAGCACCTCGACATCGAGTTCAGCTTCGAGCCGCAGCCGGCTGCCGGCTTGCGGCGATTTGCTCGCCCGCACTTGCGCCAGCACGGTGCTGTGATCGAGCAGACGCTCGATCAGGACTTCGACCTGTCCTCCGCTGTCCTTTCGTCCCAGCAGGCGGGCATGCAGGACCCGACTGTCGTTCATCACCAGCAGGTCGCCGGCGCGCAGCCATTGCGGCAGATCGACAAAGCGGCTATCCGTGCGACGGTCGCCTTCGACCACCAGCAGACGGCTCGCCGACCGCTGCGCCAGGGGAGCCTGGGCAATCAGTTCCGGCGGCAGCGCGTAATCGAAATCGGCAAGTGTGAAAGGCATCGGGAAGCGGGGAAGGACTTGCGGCGTCGGCCGGCATTGCGTCGACCGGCGCGCATGGTAGCAGAGCGGCCGCTCGTCAGGCCGCGGGTGCCGCAGCAACCGCGATGTCGACGCTCAATTCGCCACGTCCAGGTCGCCATGGCGTCTGAACGCCGCCAGGTCCACCAGGACCAACTGCCCGCCGCGTTCCAGGATCAGGCCCTGAGCCATGAGATCGCGCATCACCCGGCTGACCATCTCGCGCGAAGCGCCGATCATCTTGGCAATATCCTGTTTGCTCAATTTGTGCGTCACGACCTTGCGCCCGTCGATGGTCTCTGCCGCTTCGAGCAGCAGGCGTGCGACGCGTCCATAGACATCCAGCAGCGCCAGGCTCTCGATGTTGCGGTCGGCCAGACGCAGGCGCTTGGTCAGGTTGCGCATGATGAACAGGGAAACATCGGGATTTTCCACCAGGCATTGCTTGAAATCCGCCTTGCCCATCACCACGACTTCACTTTGTTCGACCGCCAGCACCGTGGCCGAACGCGGATGGTCGTCGAGCACCCCCATTTCGCCGAACAACTCGCCCGGACCGAGCATCGACAGAATGACTTCGCGGCCTTCCTCGTCGCTGACCTGCACCTTCAAGGATCCTGAAAGCACGAAGTAGATGTTGTCGGTACTGTCGCCGGCATGCAGGGCGACGGTATTTCGCGGAATCTGGCGCAGCATGGCGACGCGGGTCAGCGGCTTCAGGCATTCGTCATCGAGCATCTCGAAGATCGGCAACGCCCGCAGGACGGTCATTGAAACTCCAGCATTCCGCGCAATCACTACATCCCCTCCGTGAAAACCTCTACACCGCACCGGGAGCCCAGTGTAATCGGAATATCGCCACTTTTCCTGCCGGCATCCGTCTTGCCGGCCCGGCTTGCCAGACAAGTATGTATTGTTGGTGCCGGGGGGGGAAGTCGAATCCCCATGCCTTGCGGCGGCGGTGTTTGAGACCGCTACGTCTACCGATTCCGTCACCCCGGCCCGGGATGTCGCGGCACTTGATATGTAGCACGCGAGGCGCGCATTATCCGACAAACCCGGGCGTCCCACAATCCACCTCAAGTTGAAAAGTCGCGCATCGAAGCGTCGCACCGCTCCTGCGGTTCGTGATCGGGATGCCCGCCGTGGCGCGGCAACTCATGATTTGCAATGCGCCTATAATTATTAAATGGTGCAGAGCAACAACAATAATCCTCTGGGCGGTACGAAGCCTCGCCTCGCCGCCGTTTCCGTTGCGGCCATGGGTGTGGTCTACGGCGACATCGGCACCAGCCCGCTGTACACCATGAAGGAAGTCTTCAACGGTCCGCATGCCGTTGCGGTATCGGCGGACAACCTGCTGGGCATTCTGTCGCTGATTTTCTGGGCGCTGACCATCACGGTGTCGCTCAAGTATGTGATGTTCATCACCCGCGCCGACAACCGTGGCGAAGGCGGCATCATGGCGCTGACATCGCTCGCCCTGCGCACCCGCGGCGCCGGACCGCGGATGATGTGGCTGCTGTCGGGGCTGGGCATCTTCGGCGCCGGGCTGTTCTACGGTGACGCGGTGATCACGCCGGCGATGTCGGTGCTGTCCGCCGTCGAAGGCCTCGAAGTCGCCACCCCGATGTTCAAGCCTTATATCGTTCCGATCACCATACTGGTGCTCTGCGGCCTGTTCCTGTTTCAACCGCGCGGCACCGCCAGCGTCGGTGCCCTGTTCGGACCCGTGATGCTGTTCTGGTTCGGCACGCTCGGCGTGCTGGGCATCTGGAACATCCTCAAGCACCCCGCCGTCATCGCTGCCATCAACCCCTGGTATGCCCTGCACTTCTTCCTCGAAAACCGGTCCCACGCCTATCTCGCCCTGGGCGCCGTGGTGCTGGCGATCACCGGCGGCGAAGCGCTGTATGCCGATATGGGACATTTCGGCCGGCGCTCGATCAAGTGGGCATGGCTGGGATACGTATTCCCCTGCCTTTACCTGAACTATCTCGGCCAGGGTGCGCTGATCCTCGACAACCCGGCAGCGGTGAAGAATCCCTTCTTCATGCTGGTGCCCGACGAGCTGCTGTATCCGATGGTCGGCCTGGCCACCGCCGCCACCGTCATCGCTTCGCAAGCCGTAATCTCCGGGGCGTTTTCGCTGACCAGCCAGGCCATGCAGCTCGGCTATTGTCCGCGGCTCCAGGTCAAGTTCACCTCGGAGCGCGAAAAGGGCCAGATCTACATCCCCAACATCAACTGGCTGCTGCTGCTGGCCGTGGTCATTCTGGTGCTCGGCTTCAAGTCCTCGTCGAACCTGGCCTCGGCCTACGGCATCGCCGTGACCCTGACCATGATGATCGACACCCTGCTGGCGTTTGTCGTGGTACGCGCCCTGTGGAACTGGAACTGGTTGCAGGCCGGCTCGTTCCTGATCCTGTTCATCGTGGTCGACTTCGCGTTTTTCTCGGCCAACCTGATCAAGGTGTTCGACGGCGGCTGGTTCCCCCTGGTGCTCGGCCTCGGCATATTCACGCTGTTCGCCACCTGGAAGCGCGGCCGCACCCTGCTCTACGAAAGGCTCCAGCAGGATTCGATTCCGCTCGACGCCTTCCTCGCCAGTCTCAGATACGGCGGTCCGCACCGCGTCGCCGGCACCGGCATATTCATGACCACCCGTCCTGACGGCGTGCCGCGCGCCATGCTGCACAACATGCTGCACAACAAGGTGCTGCACGAGCGGGTAATCCTGCTCAATGTCAATATGCAGGACATCCCCCATGTCGACCCCAGCGAACGGATGCGGGTCGAAGCGCTCAGCGACGGCTTCTACCGCATCCTGCTGAATTACGGCTTCAAGGACGATCCCAACGTCCCGCTGGCACTCGAACTATGCGGCAGCCACGGCATGGCTCCGGTCGAGATGATGGAAAGTTCTTTTTTCCTCGGCCATGAAACCATCGTCCCCAATCGCGTGCCGGCCATGACCTTGTGGCGGCAAATACTTTTTATGTGGATGTTCCGCAATGCGGGTACGGCGACCGATTACTTCAAGCTGCCGACCAATCGCGTCGTCGAACTTGGAACCCAGGTCGAGCTCTGACAAACCGGCACGCCTGGTGCGTTGCAGCAGACTAGGAGACGATTGCGGAGGGGGTTTTATTCCATTGTTTGAGCGATTAGCGCAATTAGTTTATTTCGATTTACCTTGCGCAATTTGTATGCAAAACTCAGTCGCTCGGCAATCCATATGGCACTTTATTTACCACATCTAAAGTGATAGGTTCGCCCAGGAAATAGGCAGACATCTGATGACACGGAGGAGTACAAAGCAATGGAAATGAACGTCACACGGAGAACCGTGCTTCGCGGCGCAGGAAGCCTGGGGGCGCTTTCTGCGCTGATCATGGCCGGCGTACTGAAGCCGACCGCGGCCTATGCCGCGGATTGGAACAAGGCCGCCTTTGAGGCCAAGGACACGGCCGGCGCGCTCAAGGGCCTGGGCGCGGCAACAACTGCCGACAGCAACGACCTGATGCTGAAGGTACCTGACATCGCGGAAAATGGTGCCGTGGTGCCCGTGGACGTGATCAGCAAGATTCCGAACACCAGTTCGATCGCGATCCTGGTCGAAAAGAATCCGCAGCCGCTTTGCGCCCAGTTCGACTTTGCCAACGGCGCCGTGGCGGAAGTTTCGGCGCGCCTGAAAATGGGCCAGACCTCCCTGGTCAAGGCGATCGCCAAGGCAGACGGCAAGTTCTACACGGCTCAAAAAGAAGTCAAGGTCACTGTCGGCGGCTGCGGCGGCTGACCCAACCCAACGGATATAAGGAAGACACCATGGCAGATCCGATGAAAATTCGCGCCCAGATGAAAGGCGACGTCGCAGAAGTGCGCATCCTGATGGGACACGCGATGGAAACCGGCCAGCGCAAGGACGCGGCAGGCAAGGCCATCCCCGCCCACTTCATACAGTCGATGACGGTCGATGTGGGCGGCAAGCGTGTCGTCGACGGACAGATCGGCACTTCCGTGTCGCGCAACCCGGTCTTTGGCTTCAAGGTCAAGGGCGCCAAGGCGGGCGACAAGGTTGTCGTCAGCTGGGTGGACAACAAGGGCGACAAGAGAACCGACGAAGCCGCAGTAGCCTGACCGTCTGATCCATGAGCGGCGCCGGGGATACCTTCCGGCGGCGCGCAGGGAAATAACACTAACCGCGGCGGGACATACCCGCCCAGCCCTTAACAGGACAGGAGGAGAACATGAAGCAAAACTTCATTGGCGCGCTCTGCGCCGTGGCGGTCATGGGTGGCGCGTTCGCCCAGACCCCGAAGAAGCCGGCGGCGAAACCCGCAGCCAAAATGGCCCCAGCGCCGATGGTCGAGGAAAAAGATGCCGCGACCCTGGAGTTCGAGAAGTTCCGCGCCGAGATGGAGGAAAGCAACCCGGCCGAACTGTTCGAAATGAAGGGCGAAGAGCAGTGGAAGACCAAGCGCGGCCCGAAGAATGTCTCGCTAGCTGAAAGCTGCGACCTCGGCCAGGGTGTCGGCAAGGTCGAAGGTGCCTATGTGAAGATGCCGCGCTACTTCGCCGACGCCGATGCCGTGATGGACGCCGAACGGCGCATCGTCTGGTGCATGGTCGAGAAGCAGGGCTTCAAGTTCGACGAGATCGCTGCCAAGCCTTTCGCCAACGCCAACTTCACACCCGACATCACCAACCTCGTTACCTATGTCGCCGGCCATTCGCGCAACATGAAAATCGCCGTGCCGCTGAAGGATCCCAAGGTGCGCGAAGCCTATGAAACCGGCAAGGCAATGGCCGCCTACCGTGCCGGCCCCTACGATTTTTCCTGCAATACCTGCCACGGCTCGGACGGCAAGCGCATCCGCATGCAGAACCTGCCCAACCTCAGCACTGCGGCGGGCGCCATGAAGGGCGTGCAGGGCTGGCCGGGCTATCGCATGACGGGCGGCGTGATGCTGACCCATCAATGGCGCATGGGCGACTGCTTCCGCCAGCAACGCTTTCCCCAGCCGAAATACGCCTCGGATGCGATCGCGTATCTGCTGACTTACATGATTGGCAATGCCAACGGCCAGGTCTACAAAGGCCCGGGCATCAAGCGCTAAGAGGGAGACAGACATGACCAAGAAGATTATTCTGGCCGCAAGCATGGCCGCCACCCTGATGATTGCCTTGCCCGCCGTCGCCGAGGGCGACTATCGCGCCAAGGCCATCGCCACCTTCAACAAGGACTTCCAGGCGCGAGGCCAGGCATCCATCGACCGGCTGGCCGAAGATGGCCTGCAACTGATCTGCAACCGCACCGGCAACAAACCGCCCGAATACATCGCGAAGCAGATGGAAGCCGACCAACTGGCAGACGTCAAGTATCCGGCCGACGGCAAAATGTTGGGCGACTGGAAAGCCGGCGAGAAACTCGCGCAGAGCGGCCGTGGTTTCACCTGGTCCGACAAGCCCGGCCTGCCGGTAGGCGGCAATTGCTACAACTGTCACCGGATCAGCCCGAACGAAACCTCCTTCGGCACCATCGGCCCGACTCTGTATCAGTTCGGCAAACTGCGCGGCAACACGCCGGATATTCAGAAGTACGTCTACTCCAAGATCTACAACGCCAAGGCCCACAACCTGTGTTCCGAAATGCCGCGCTTCGGGCGTGTCGGCGCGCTGGGGGAAAAGCAAATCAAGGATCTGGTTGCCCTGCTGCTCGACCCCGCGTCGCCGGTCAACAAGTAAACGCGCCCCGTCCGAAAAGCCTGGCCGCGGCCAGGCTTTTCATGTCCGCGGCATTGCGCCGCGGACGGTCTCCCTGGTGGGATCAACTTTCATGAAGCGGAAAACAGCACCCCGCATCATGAAAGTCATTTTCAAACACCCGCCCCCCTTCACCCCCCTCGCGGGGGGGTTCCTGATTGGCTCGCTTCGCTCGTTTGTGTCTTTCACGTTAAGGAATCTGTCATGTCTTCGATGAATCGCCGTGAATTCCTGCAAATCCTGGCCGCCGCATCCGCCGCCGGATTTGCCCTCGATGCCCGCTCGGTATGGGCTGCCGGCAAGGGCGACAGTCTCTACGACCTGAAAAAGTTCGGCAACGTCCATCTGCTGCATTTCACCGATTGCCACGCCCAGCTGATGCCGATCTATTTCCGCGAACCGAGCGTAAACCTGGGCATCGGCGGCGCGCAGGGCAAGGCGCCGCACCTGGTCGGCGAACACCTGCTCAAGGCCTTCGGCATCAAGCCGAACGGCATCGAAGCCCACGCTTTCACCTACCTGGATTTCGAAAAGGCTGCCAGGACCTACGGCAAGGTCGGCGGCTTCGCCCACCTCGCCACGCTGGTCAAGCGACTGCGTGCCGAGCGCCCGAACGCCCTGCTGCTCGACGGTGGCGATACCTGGCAGGGCTCGGCCACGGCCTTGTGGAGCAATGGGCAGGACATGGTCGATGCCTGCAAGCTGCTCGGCGTGGACATCATGGCCGGGCACTGGGAATTCACGTTGGGCGACAAGCGGGTATTGGAAATCGTCGAAAAGGATTTCAAGAACAAGATCGATTTCGTCGCGCAGAACATCAAGACCAGCGACTTCGGCGATAAGGTTTTCGAGCCTTACAGCCTGCGCGAAATGAATGGGGTGAAAGTCGCCGTGATCGGCCAGGCCTTCCCCTACACGCCGATCGCCAATCCGCGCTGGATGGTGCCGGACTGGACCTTCGGCATCCAGGACGACAACATGCAGAAGACGGTCGACGAAGCACGCGCCAAGGGTGCCCAGGTCGTCGTCGTGCTGTCCCACAACGGCATGGACGTCGACCTCAAGATGGCCGGCCGCGTCACCGGCATCGACGCGATTCTCGGTGGCCATACCCATGACGGCGTACCGCAACCGGTGATCGTCAAGAACGGTGGCGGCCAGACCCTGGTGACCAATGCCGGATCGAATGGCAAGTTCCTCGGCGTGCTGGATTTCGACGTCAGGAACGGCAGGATTTCCGACTTCCGCTACAAGCTGCTGCCGGTGTTTTCCAACCTGCTGCCGGCGGACGCCGAGATGGCGGCGCTGATCGACAAGGTGCGCGCCCCGCACAAGTCCAAGCTGGAAGAAAAGCTCGCCGTTTCGGAAGGCCTGCTCTACCGGCGCGGCAACTTCAACGGCAGTTGGGACCAGTTGATTCTCGATGCCATCATGGAAGTGCAAGGCGCCGACATCGGCTTCTCGCCCGGCTTCCGCTGGGGCACTACGATCCTGCCCGGCCAGGCCATCACCTTCGAACACCTGATGGACCAGACCGCGATCACCTATCCGCACGCGACGCTGACCGAGATGAGCGGCGAGCAGATCAAGACCATCCTCGAGGACGTCGGCGACAATCTGTTCAACCCCGACCCCTACTACCAGCAGGGCGGCGACATGGTGCGCGTCGGCGGCCTGCAATACACCTGCACGCCGGATGCGGGAATGGGCAAGCGCATCACCGACATGCGCCTCAAGGGCAAGCCCGTCGAGGCCGACAGGAAATACAAGGTTGCCGGCTGGGCGCCGGTGGCCGAAGGCGCCAAGGGCGAACCGGTGTGGGACGTCGTGGCGCGCTACCTGCGCGACAAGAAAACCATCACGCCGCGCAAACTCAACCAGCCCAAGCTCATGGGCATGAAAGGCAATGCCGGATTCGTCGGCTGACGGGACCGGCATGCCAAGGCAGCGCGCTGCCTTGGCGGTGCGGCGTCCGGCTCAGGGCTTGATGTAGGCGAAGCCACCCCTGGCCTGCAGCTTGCCGATCTCGGCAACGCCCGAGGGCACGAACTTCGACTCCGGAATGAATTGCTTGCGGTCCAGCTTGCGGCTCTTGAGGGTAATTTCGCAGACGTCGAAGGTCACGCCGCGCTCGGTCAGCGACTCGACCGGAACATTGTAGGGATTGCCGTTCTTGTCGCGGGCTCCTTCCATCAGGAAATCCACCCCGAGGGCATGCGTGACGACGATGATCTGCGCCTGCGGATTGACGTCGAGGTGGTTGCCGATATTGCGCAGCGCCGCGGTGGCCGATGCCGAATCGTTGATGTGATAGACCACCTTGTCCGGATGCACGCTGGACGTCATGTCCGTCGCACATGCGCCAAGGAGCATGGCGCTCGCGGCCAGGATACATGCCAGTCTGCTGGGTTCTTTCATGGTTTCTCCTCCGTTGGCGAGGCGCGCCGGCCCCGATTGTTTTAAGTCTAAAAGACTACGCGCATCGAATACCGATTACAAGCCCGCACCGTACCAATCCCATGTCGTACACGAGATCAGCCAAGACGGCAGCCGGGCTGGTCCGCCCGCGGAAACATTTGCTTGCAAGGCGGCTTGCAGTGCTGCTGCCGGTGTCGGCTAGAATCGCCGCATGAAAACGCGTTCACTCATCATTTTTCTGCTCAGCCTGGCTGCCGTCGGCGGCGGTACTTATGCGGCCTGGCGCAGCTACGGCTCGCCCGCCGACGCACCCAGGTTCAAGCTGGCGAAAGTCGAGTCCGGCCCGCTCACGGCGGTCGTCTCCGCCACCGGCACGCTGAACCCGGTGGTTTCGGTGCAGGTCGGATCGCAGGTCTCGGGGCAGATCAAGGAAATCCTGGTCGACTTCAATTCGTCGGTGAAATCAGGGCAACTGATTGCGCGCCTGGACCCGGAGACCTACGAACACCGTGTGCGCCAGGCCCAGGCGGACGTCGATGCGGCCCGTGCCGGCCAGGGCGTACAGCAGGCCGAGGTGTCCCGCGCCCGCGCCAATCTGTCCAATGCCCAGCGCGACTACGAGCGCAAGAAGACGCTGGTGGAAAAGAACTTCATCTCCCCTGCCGAGCGCGATACGGCACAGAACACCCTCGATGCGGCGCGCGCCTCCCTCGCCTCGGCCGAGGCCCAGGTGAAGAACGGCGAAGCCGTGGTGCGGCAGCGCGAAGCCCAACTGGCGGCGGCGCGCGTCGATCTGGAACGCACCTCGATCAAGGCGCCGGTGGACGGCATCGTGGTCAAGCGCAGCATCGAACCCGGGCAGACCGTCGCCGCCAGCCTGCAGGCGCCGGAACTCTTCGTCATCGCCAAGAACCTGACCGACATGCAGGTGGAAACCTCGATCGACGAGGCCGACGTCGGTCGCGTGCGCCTCGGGCAGAAGGCCAGCTTTACGGTGGACGCCTTCGCCGGCCGGCATTTCGAGGGCGAGGTGCGGCAGGTGCGCAAGGCGGCGACGGTGGTCTCCAACGTCGTCACCTATACCGTGGTCATCTCGGCGGCAAACCCCGATCTCACCTTGCTGCCGGGGATGACCGCCAATGTGCGCATCATCACCGCGCAGAAGGACAAGACGCTCAAGGTACCCAATGCGGCACTGCGCTACCGCCCCGCCGTTGCCGCGGATGAGAAGAAATCGACCAGCACGACGGCAAGCGCCGTAGCGCCAGCGCCAACTCCTGCGGCAGCGACTTCGAACAGCGGCGGCGCAGGCAGTGGCGGGCTGGCCCAGTTGCGCGACAGGCTGGTGGCCGATCTGAAGCTCGATGCCGATCAGCAGTCCAAGGTCGATGCGATCTTCGACGGCATGCGCGACAAATTCAGGGCCGCACGCGAGCTGCCCGAAGCGGAGAAGAACAGGGCGCAGGAACGCAACCGCGCCGAGATCCGCGAGAAGATCACGGCCATCCTCACGCCCGAACAGAAGCAGCGTTATGCCGAAACGGCCGGCGCGGCCCAGGCCGCACGCGCCGCCGGAGGCGGCGGCAGCGGCCGCATCTGGATCGTCGGCGCGGACGGCAAGCCCAAGCCGGTCGAGGTGCGCCTCGGCCTGACCGACGGCAGCATGACCGAGATCGTTTCCGGCGACATCAAGGACGGCCAGGAAGTCATCGCCGGCCAGCAAGCCGCGACGAAGGCATCCGGCATGCCCGGCCCGCGCCTGTTCTAAGAACTTCCGCGATGAGCGAAGCGCTGATCCGGGTCGAGGGACTGACCAAGGATTACGTCATGGGCAGCAACGTGGTGGCCGCCCTGCGCGGCGTCACGCTCTCCATCGCGGCCGGCGAGTTCGTTGCCGTCATGGGGCCCTCGGGTTCCGGCAAATCCACCTTCATGAACTTGCTCGGTTGCCTCGACCATCCGAGCGCCGGCCGCTACTGGCTGGGCGGCCAGGAAGTCTCGGCGCTCTCCGGCGACGAACTGGCGGCGGTGCGCAATCGCAAACTGGGTTTCGTCTTCCAGCACTTCAATCTGCTGGCGCGCACCTCGGCGCTGGACAATGTCGCGCTGCCGCTGCTGTACGGCAATGTGCCGGCTGCCGAACGCCACCCGCGAGCGGCGCGGCGCCTGACCCAGATCGGCCTGGCGGAGCGCATGGACCATCACCCGGCGCAGCTTTCGGGCGGCCAGCAGCAGCGCGTCGCGATCGCCCGTGCCCTGGTCAACGACCCGCAACTGGTGCTCGCCGACGAACCCACGGGCGCACTGGATTCGCGCACCAGCGTCGAGATCATGGCGCTGCTGCAGCAGCTCAACCGCGAGGGCATCACCATCGTGCTGGTGACGCATGAGCACGACGTCGCCGACTTCGCGGGACGCATCATTTCCTTCCGCGACGGCCAGGTGATCGAGGACCGGCCCAACGCGGCCAAGGATGCGGCGGCGGCGCTATGAACTTCGCCGCCACCCTGCGCATCGCCCTGCTCGCCCTGCGCATCAACAAGCTGCGCTCGGCGCTGACCATGCTCGGCATCATCATCGGCGTCGCCGCCGTGATCGTCATGATCGCGGTCGGCAACGGCGCCCAGGCCCGCGTCGAAGACCAGATCAAGAGCCTCGGCTCGAACATCATCATGGTCCTGTCGGGTTCCATGACCTCGGGCGGCGCCCGCGGCGGCAGCGGTTCGCAGCCGACCATCACCGAGGACGACGCCTACGCGCTGAATCGCGAAATCGACGAAATCCAGGCCGCTGCGCCGTCCCTGCGCGGCAGCGGACAGGTGGTGGCGGGCAACGCCAACTGGTCCACGGTGTTCTACGGCACCTCGCCGGAATACCTCCAGGTACGAGACTGGGCAGTGATCGAAGGCCGCGGCTTCGAGCAGGCGGAAATCAACGGCGCCGGCAAGGTGGCCCTGATCGGCCAGACCGTGGCGCTGAACCTGTTCGGCGAGGCCAACCCGGTGGACCAGGTGGTGCGCGTCAATAAAGTGCCGCTGACCATCGTCGGCGTGCTCGACCGCAAGGGCCAGAACATGATGGGCCAGGATCAGGACGACATCATCCTGATGCCGATCAGCACGGCCAGGAAGCGCGTGCTCGGTTCCAGCCGTTACGCCGCCGGCCGCAACGTGGGCTCGATCATGGTCAAGACCAAGGACGGCGCCAACATGGCCGAAGCGGAGGCGCGCATGCGCGAACTGCTGCGCCAGCGCCACCGTTTGCAGAGCGGCCAGGACGACGATTTCTACGTGCGCAACCTGTCGGAAATCCTCCAGGCCCAGGAAGCCTCGTCGAAGGTGATGTCGCTGCTGCTGGCCGCCGTCGCCTCGGTCTCGCTGCTGGTCGGCGGCATCGGCATCATGAACATCATGCTGGTTTCGGTGACCGAGCGCACGCGCGAGATCGGGCTGCGCATGGCGGTCGGCGCCCGCGCGCGGGACATCCTGACCCAGTTCCTGGTCGAGGCAGTCACGCTGTCGCTGATCGGCGGCGCGATCGGCATCCTGCTCGGCGTCGGCGGCGCGACGGCGATCGCCGAATTCGCCGGCTGGCGCACCGAACTCTCGGGCGGCTCGATCGTGCTCGCCGCCGGCTTTGCCGGTGCGATCGGCATATTCTTCGGCTATTACCCGGCACGCAAGGCGTCGCGCCTGCTGCCGATCGAGGCGCTGCGCTACGAATAGGACGCCGGCGGCGACAACCCGCCATCTTCATGCACGCTTCATGGATAATGCAGATTTTCCAGTCAGGACACCGCCATGGCTGAAGAAGTCGAACTCAAGCTGGCGCTGGCAGAAGACCATCAGGGGCGCTTCCTGCGTCATCCGCTGCTGAAGCAGGCGATCGAACGCCGGGTCGAGACGCTGGACAACATCTACTACGACACGGCCGCGCTTTCCCTGCGTCGCCGCGGCATCGCCCTGCGCCTGCGGCGCAAGGGGCGCGACTGGCTGCAGACGGTCAAGCTGGCGGGCGCTTCGGCGGCCGGTCTGTCCAGCCGGCCGGAGTGGGAAGTTCCCTACGCCGGAAATTTCGATTTCTCGGGCGTCGACCAGTCCGCAGTGCGCGCCTGGCTGCAGCGGCCGAAGCTGCTGGCGCGCATCGTACCGATTTGCGAAACCCGTTTCCGCCGCATCACCTGGACGCTTGCCGCCGCTCCCGGCACGGTGTTGCTGACCCTGGATCGCGGCTGGATCATCGCCAACGGTCGCCGCGAAGCCATCTCCGAAGTGGAACTGGAACTAGCCGGTGCGCCGGTGCATGCGATATTTGCAGCGGCCACCCAGCTCGCCCAGCGGGTGGCGCTGACGCCCTCGGTGCTGTCCAAGGCAGAGCGCGGCTATCGCCTGCACCTGGGCACACCGCCGACGCCGTTCAAGGCCAAAGCCGTGGCGCTGTCGGCAGCCATGCCGCCGTTCGAGGCCTTTCGCCGGATCGCCCTGTCCTGTCTCGAACACCTGCAGCAGAATCATCACGGTGCGCTCTCCAGCGACGACCCGGAATACATACACCAGATGCGCGTGGCCACGCGCCGCCTGCGTGCGGCCCTGCGGCTGTTCGCCCCGGTGCTGCCGCAGCGGCTGGCCGAGTCGCTGCGCGCACCGCTCGCCGCCCTGATGACGCGTCTTGGCCGCGCGCGCGATCTCGACGTGCTGCTGAGCGAAATCGCCAACCCGGTGCTGGCCGCGCTGCCCAACGAACCACGGCTGCCGGCGCTGGCCAGCGACATCACCAACCGCCGCTATGCCGCTCGCGGCGAGGCGCTGGCCCTGCTCGCAGCGCCCGACTATGGAGGCACGCTGCTCGCCGCGCTGGAATCCCTGCACCCGACACCGGCACCCGACGCCGCGCTGATCCCGCTACAAAGCTTCGCTGCGGAACGCCTGCGACGCCTGCGCAGAAAACTGCGCCGCCTGGCTGCGGCGGTGCAACTCGAAGATCCGCCATCGCTGCATGCCCTGCGCATCGGCGTCAAGCGTCTGCGCTATGCGCTGGAGTTCTTTGCGCCCCTGGCGCCGGACGCTACCTACGCTCGCGCGTTGCAGCGGCTCGCCGTGGCCCAGGACACACTGGGCCAGCTCAATGATCTGACCAATGCCGGTGCCCTGCTGATGGACTGCGCCGGCGATGATCCGCGCCTGCGCGAGGCAGTCACCCTGATCGGCGGCTGGCACGGCCCGCGCTACTCCCGGCTGCTGGCGGACATCGCCAACGAGCGAGCGCGCCTGATCCGTTTGCGCCTGCCGCGGCTCGACGCCGGCAGCGCACGATAATATGCAGGTAACGGCGATGCTTCAGCATTGCCCCCTTTCACCGGAGATACTTGGATGGACCTGATACTTTGGCGTCATGCCGAAGCCGAAGACGGCGACGACAACCTCCCGGATCACAAGCGGCGCCTCAGCGCGCGCGGCGAAAAGCAGGCGAAGCAGGTGGCGCGCTGGCTGCACCGACACCTGCCGCACAAGCGGAAAGTCCTGGTCAGCCCCGCCGAACGCACGCAGCAGACCGCCCACGCCCTGGAACTGCCCTACGAGGTGGAGCCTCGGCTCGGCCTCGGCGCCTCGGTCGCCGACGTACTCTCCGTCGCCGGCTGGCCCCACCACAGCGGCGCCGTGCTGGTGATCGGCCATCAGCCGACCCTGGGACGCGTCGCCGCCCAGTTGCTGGGCGGGACGGAGGCCGACTGGACCATCAAGAAAGGCGCCGTCTGGTGGTTTGCCCGCCGCGTGCGCGACGGCGAAAGGCGGACCGTGCTGCGCGCCGTGCTCAATCCCGATTTCGCCTGAATCGCAGGCGCCCCGCAGGATTCTGGTTTCATATCAGTTGCGGAAATGAGCGGCTTTTGATATTTTAGGCGTCGATATATTAACTGCGCTCCACCCGCCAGCGCCCAAACAACATGTCGAAGAAATCCGCTGCCGCCTCTGACACCGAAACCCGCGCCACTTCCGAACACGCCCCCGACCTCCGGCTCTGGTTGCGCACGCTGGCCTGCACCAACCTGATCGAAAACCACATCCGCTCGCGCCTGCGCGCCGAGTTCGGCATCACCCTGCCGCGTTTCGACCTGATGGCCCAACTCGAACGCTCGCCCCAGGGCCTCAAGATGGGCGAACTGTCCAAGCGCATGATGGTGACCGGCGGCAACGTCACCGGGATCACCGACCAGCTGGTCGCCGAAGGCCTGGTGGTGCGCGAGGACAGCCCCAAGGACCGGCGCGCCTATATCGTCAAGCTCACGGGCGAAGGCCGCCGCAGCTTCCGCAAAATGGCCGAAGCGCATGAAACCTGGGTAGTCGAGCTGTTCGCCGGGATGGACGAGAAGCAGCGCGGCCAGCTCTACGAACTGCTCGCGGCGCTGAAACGCAGCGCCTCCATGGCCGCCGGGAAAAAGCTGGAGTGAAACCCCAAACCCGGGGCGCCGCGGCGCGCCGGGAGCGGCGCATGCCGACGCCTGAACAACTCGACCGCGAATACAACGCCCGCGCGGCGATCCCCGACCATCCGCAGATCTTCGCCCGCTGGCGCGAGGAATCGCGCGCGGCACGCGCCGAGTTGCGCCACGAGCTGGATTGTCATTTCGGCCCGGCACCCGCCGAAACCCTAGACCTTTACCCGACGGCGGCGCGCAATGCGCCGCTGCTGGTGTTCATCCACGGCGGCTATTGGCGCTCGCTCGACAAGCAGGATTTTTCCTTTCTCGCGCCGGCCTTCGTGCGCGCCGGCGTGGCCGTGGCCATGCCGAACTACGGCCTGGCGCCGGCCACCTCGATCGAGGACATGGTGCGGCAGATGCTGCGCGCGCTGGCCTGGCTCCATCGCAGCGCGCCGCAACTGGGCATCGATGCACGCCGCATCGCTGTCGCCGGGCATTCCGCCGGCGCCCACCTCGCCGCGATGATGCTGGCCGCCGACTGGCCGCTCATGGCGCCCGACCTGCCGCCGGACCTGCTGTGCGGCGCCGCCTGCGTCTCCGGCATCTACGACCTGCAGCCGCTGGTGCGCACGCCCTTCCTGCAGCAGGACCTCGGCCTCGATGCGGCGACCGCCCAGCGGCTGAGCCCGATCGCCTACCGGCCGAAACTCGCAACGCCGCTGCTGACCGCCGTCGGCGGCGAGGAAAGCGCCGAGTTCCGGCGCCAGAACCGGCTGCTGCGCGCAGCCTGGCCGCATTGCCCAGGCCGCGACCTGCCCCTGCCCGGCCGCCATCACCTGGCCAGCGTCGAGGCGCTGGGCGCCGCCGACCAGCCGCTGTTCCAGGCCACGCTGCGCCTGCTCGGAAAGGCGCCATGACAACGGCGCAGGCCGCGCCGCGACAGGCGTCAGCGCGGGCAGCGCTGCCTGTAATACAATACGCGCCATGCGCGCCCTGCCGGTTGGCGCCCAGTCCGGCATTCCGCCGCATTTCCCTCAAGCGCTTCGCCGCCTGAACCGGTTCCCCGCGAGGGGCAGGCCGATTCAGGAGTTCAATTGAACGCGACCACGCAAGGCATCACCCATTCCGTCGACGGCAACAGCAGCGCAAGTGCCGTAGCGCCAGCACCAACTTTCGACCAGCTCGGCCTGCTGCCCGAATTGCTGCGCGCCATCCAGGACGCCGGCTACACCACGCCGACGCCGATCCAGATCCAGGCCATTCCGATCATCATGGCCGGCAAGGACGTCATGGGCGGTGCCCAGACCGGCACCGGCAAGACCGCCGGCTTCACCCTGCCGCTGCTGCAGCGCTTGGCCAAATACGCCAGTTCCTCGCCTTCGCCGGCACGCCATCCGGTGCGCGCGCTGATCCTGGCGCCGACGCGCGAACTGGCGATGCAGGTGCATCAGAGCGTGGTCACCTACAGCAAGCACCTGCCGCTGCGCTCGGTCTGCATCTACGGCGGTGTCGACATCCGGCCGCAGATCGCCGAACTGCGCGAGGGCCGCGAGATCGTCGTCGCGACTCCGGGCCGGCTGCTCGACCACGTGCAGCAGAAGAGCGTCAGCTTCAATTCCGTCGAAGTGCTGGTGCTCGACGAAGCCGACCGCATGCTGGACATGGGCTTCATCCCCGACATCAAGCGCATCCTGGCCATGCTGCCGAAGGAAAGGCAAAGCCTGCTGTTCTCGGCCACCTTCTCCAACGAGATCAAGAACCTCGCCGACACCATGCTCAAGGCGCCGCAACTGATCGAGGTCGCGCGCCGCAACATGGTCACCGAGACCGTCACCCACCGCGTCTACCCGGTCGCATCCGACCTCAAGCGCAGCCTGCTGGTGCATCTGCTGACGCATGACGAGGAAAATGCCAAGCAGGTGCTGGTGTTCGTCGGCACCAAGTTCGGCGCCAGCCGCCTCGCGGTCTACCTCGAACGCCAGGGCATCGCCGCCGACGCGATTCACGGCGACAAGAGCCAGCAGCAGCGCACCGAAGCCCTCGAAGGCTTCAAGTCGGGCAAGATCCGCGTCCTGGTCGCCACCGACGTCGCCGCGCGCGGCCTCGACATCGACGACCTGCCCCACGTCATCAACTACGAACTGCCGCACACGGCCGAGGACTACATTCACCGCATCGGCCGCACCGGCCGTGCCGGCAAGACCGGCAACGCGACCTCGCTGTTTGCGCCCGAGGAAAGCCAGCGCCTGGCCGACATCGAAAGGCTGATCAAGCGCCCGATCGAGCGCGTCGAAATCACCGGCTTCAATCTCGGCACGGCGACACCGGAACGCGACCGCGACCGCGAGCGCGGGCGCGAACGCACGGGCAGCGGCCATCGCCGCGAGCACGAAGAACGCCGCCGCGAACGCGAGGTGAAGCCGCACGACCGCCGCCCGCCGCCGCATCTGCCGGCGCCCGCCGCCCACGTGCCGCGCCTCGACCCGCGCCTGCCACGCCTGGACTTCGACCCCAACAAACCCTACGTCAGCAAGCTGGCGCCCGTCGAAGTCGGCACCGAAAAGCCCGCCGTGACACGCCCGCAGAAAGCCGTGGCGGCGCTGCTCGGCGGACTGGGCAAGAAATAGCCGGACGCCATCGGCCATGCGCGGCGCACAGGCATGGCAGCTCGAAGTTAACCCGTCCGGCGATCCCGCCACGCTGGTGATCGCGCTCGGCGGGCGCTGGCGCATCGATCAGCACCTGCCCGCGGCCGACACCCTGCAAGCCACGCTGGCGGCGCCGGTGCGCCAGATCCGTTTCGATGCAGGCAAACTCTCTGATTGGGATTCCGGCCTGCTGACCTTCGTTTCCGGCATCAGCAAGTCCTGCGCTGCGCGCGACATCGCGGTCGATAACAGCGGGCTGCCGCCCGGTGCGCAGCGCCTGCTGGCGATGGCGGCCGCGGTTCCCGAACAGAAACTGGCCGCGCGCGACCCGGGTCCGCAGGGAGCGCTGGCCCAGGTCGGCAGCGCCACCCTGGAGTTCGTTCACGGCGCGCCGCAGATGCTGAACTTTCTCGGCGAACTGGTGCTCTCGCTGCTGCGCCTCGTCTCCGGCCGCGCCCGCTTTCGCGCCCGCGACCTGTGGCTGGAAATCGAGGAAGTCGGACCGCGCGCGCTGCCCATCGTCTCGGTGATCAGCTTCCTGGTCGGACTGATCCTCGCCTATCTCGGCGCCGATCAGCTGAAGCTGGTCGGAGCGCAGATCTTCATCGCCGATCTGGTGGCGATCGGCATGGTGCGCGAAATCGGCGCGCTGATGACCGGCATCATCATCGCCGGCCGTACCGGCGCCGCCTTTGCCGCCCAGCTCGGCACCATGCAGGTCAATGAGGAAATCGACGCCTACCAGACGCTCGGCATCTCGGCCTTCGACTTCCTGGTGCTGCCGCGCGTGCTGGCGCTGATGTTGATGGTGCCGCTGCTGACGCTCTATTCGGCTTTCATCGGCATGCTTGCGGGATTGCTGGTGTCGCTGACCATATTCGACATCGGCGTCTTCGAGTACTACACGGAAACCCTGCGCGCGCTGGAGTTCAAGCAGTTCGCGGTCGGCCTGTCCAAGGGCACGGTCTACGGCGCGATCGTCGCCTTCGCCGGCTGCCTGCGCGGCATGCAATGCGGACGCAGCGCCGAGGCGGTCGGCCATGCGGCAACCTCCGCCGTGGTCACCGCGATCCTGCTGATCACGATTGCGGCCTCGATCATGACCATCGTTTATTACCAGCTGGGCATCTGAATTATGGCCCCCCACGCTCGCAAACCCTGCTCGCTGCCCCCCCACGGGGGGCGCATGTTTCCTTGGGACGGCCCGGCGGATACATGACATGAACGCGACGCCGCACATCGAAGTACGCGACCTCGCCATGGCCTATGGCGACTTCATCGTGCAGCGCGGCCTGGATTTCACGGTGAACCAGGGCGACATTTTCGTCGTCATGGGCGGCAACGGCTGCGGCAAGACCACACTGATGCGCGCCCTGGTCGGCCTGCAGCGGCCGGCGGCCGGCGCCGTGCTCTACAGCGGCGAGGACTTCTGGAATGCCGGGCCCGAGGCACAGCAGCGCCTCAAGCGCCGCCTCGGCATCCTGTTCCAGGGCGGCGCGCTGTGGAGCTCGCTGACCCTGGCGGAGAACGTCGCGCTGCCGCTGGCCGAATATACGGGCCTCGCGCCGGCCCGCGTCGACGAGATCGTCGCCTTCAAGCTGGCCCTGGTCGGGCTGGCCGGCTTCGAGGATTTCTATCCCGCCGAACTCAGCGGCGGCATGAAGAAGCGCGCCGCACTGGCGCGCGCGATGGCCCTCGATCCCGACATCCTGGTCATCGACGAGCCCTCGTCGGGTCTCGATCCGCTGACGGCGCGCCGTCTCGACGAGCTGATCATGGAATTGCGCGACAGCCTGGGCACCACCATCGTCGTCGTCACGCACGAGCTGGCAAGCATACTCAGCATCGGCAACAATTCGATCTATCTCGATTCCGAAAGCCACACCATGATCGCTACCGGGCATCCGCAGGACGCGCTGAAAAACGGCCATCCCAAGGTGCGCCAGTTCCTCACCCGGGGTGGAACGGCATGAGCGCGCAGCGCAGGGCCGCCCCAAGCGGGCGCCAGCCAATGACTTGGAGGCCACGCGCAGCGGGGCCGAACATCCGTCACCCCCTTCCTCGGGAAGGGGGATGGGGGGAAGGCCCATGAGCCGCAGAGCCAACCCGACGCTGATCGGCGCCTTCGTCCTCGGTGCGCTGACGCTGGCCGTCGTCACCACGCTGCTCTTGACCGGCGGCAGCTGGTTCGGCGAGCGCAAGCAGCATGTGCTGTATTTCGAGGGTGCGGCGCAGGGCCTGCAGGTCGGTGCGCCGGTGGTCTTCCTCGGCGTCAAGGTCGGCACCGTCACCCAGATCCAACTCGGACTCGACCCGCAAAGCCACCGCTTCCTGGTGCCGGTGACGATCGAAATGGAGCCCCAGGTCGTGCGTACGCGCGGCGGCGAACCGATCGACCTGCGCGACCGCGCAACGGTGCGGCAACTGGTCGAGCGCGGCCTGCGCGCGCGGCTGCGCATGCAGAGCCTGCTCACCGGCCAGCTCTATGTCGATCTGGATTTTCACCCCGACAAGCCGGCGATCTACGCCGCGCTCGACCCCGAACTCAGCGAAATCCCGACCATCCGCACCGCCGTGCAGGAGCTGGCAACCAAGCTCGAAGGCTTCCCGATGGACAAGTTTCTCGCCGACGTGGCAGCCATCGGCGATGCGGTCAATCAACTGATGTCGGCCAAGGCGACGCAACAACTGCCGCAGCGTCTCGACGCGACGCTGCGCCACCTCGAATCGCTCGCCGCGCGCTTCGACGCCCAGAGCGGCCCGCTGCTCAGCGACGTGCGCGGCAACCTGGCCGAGATGCAGAAGGCGCTGCTGGCGGCCCAGGCGGCGCTGGCCAGGCTCGACACGGCCGCCGATCGCGTGGCCGAACTGGCCAAGCCCGATTCGCGCCTGGTCGCCGGCATGAACCAGGCCAGCGAGGAACTGGCCAAGGCCGCCGGCGCGGTGCGCAGGCTGACCGAGCAGGAATCGCCCACGGTCGACCACGTCAATGCCACGCTGAAGGAAATCGCGCGCGCCGCCGACGCCCTGCGCCTGCTGGCGGAAACCCTCGAACAGCAACCCGACGCCATCTGGCGCGGCAAGCGACAGAAATCCGCACCCTGAAATCCCATAACAAGGAGGCAGCATGAAACTCGTCCGCTTCGGCCCCCGGGGCCGCGAAAAACCCGGCCTGATCGACGCTGCCGGCGCGCTGCGCGATCTCTCCGCCCATGTCGCCGGCATCGGCTGGAACGAGCTATCCGCCGCCGGGCAGAAGCGCCTGCGCGCGCTGAATCCGGCCACGCTGCCGAAAGTGCGCGGCACGCCGCGGCTCGGCGTGCCCTTCACCGGCATTTCCAAGATCGTCGGCATCGGCCTCAACTACCGCGCCCACGCCCTCGAAGCCGGAATGCCGATTCCGGCCGAACCCGTGGTGTTCATGAAGGCCACCACCTGCATCAGCGGCCCCAACGATCCGATCCTGATGCCGGTCGGCGCCAGCAAGCTGGACTGGGAAGTCGAACTGGGGCTGGTCATCGGCCGCGAGACGCGCCATGTGTCGGAAGCCAGGGCGCTCGACCACCTCGCCGGCTATTGCGTGTTCCACGACGTCTCCGAGCGCGCTTTCCAGCTCGAACGCGGCGGCCAGTGGGACAAGGGCAAGGGCTGCGACAGCTTCGGCCCGATCGGCCCCTGGCTGGTGACGCGGGACGAGGTGCCCGATCCGCAGGCGCTGCGCCTGTGGCTCGACGTCAATGGCGAACGCATGCAGGATTCCTCCACGGCCGACATGATCTTCTCCTGCGCCGAGATCGTCAGCTACGTCTCGCGCTTCATGACGCTCTTGCCCGGCGACGTGATCTGCACCGGCACGCCGCAGGGCGTCGGCATGGGCCGCGGCCGCTTCCTGCAGCTCGGCGATACGGTGAGGCTGGGCGTCGCAGGGCTCGGCGAGCAACAACAAACCGTCATCGCCACGCCATAGCCGCGGCTCAAGAGTTGGCGCTGGCGACACGGCGCTGCCGCAGATTTCCCGAGACTCTCCGACCGCCATGAGCAAGGACTACCTCCTCGCCATCGACCACGGCACGCAGAGCGTGCGCGCGCTGCTATTCGATCGGCATGGGCACCTGGTGGACAAGGCCCAGGTCGACATCACCGGCTACCAGTCGCCCGAGCCGGGTTGGGTGGAACACGACCCGGAACTGTTCTGGGCCGCGCTGTGCGCCGCCTGCCAGCGGCTGTGGGCCAACACCCAGGTGCCGAAGGCTTCGATCGCCGGCGTCTGCATCACCACCCAGCGCGCCACGGTGATCAACCTCGACCGCCACGGCCAGCCGCTGCGCCCCGCCATCGTCTGGCTCGACCAGCGGCGCGCCGACGCCGAGCCGAAACTGGCCTGGGGGTGGGAACTGGCGCTGCGCGCGATCGGCATGCGCGACACCATCCGCTTCTTCGCGCGCGAAGCCGAGGCCAACTGGATCGCCCAGCACCAGCCGGCGCTCTGGGCGCGCACCGACAAGTACCTGCTGCTCTCGGGCTACCTCAACTACCGCTGCACCGGCCGCTACGTCGACTCCGTGGCGAGCCAGGTCGGCTACATTCCCTTCGACTATCGGCGCGGGCGCTGGGCCGCCGCCTGGGACTGGAAATGGCAATGCCTGCCGGTAAAGCGCCACCTGCTGCCCGAACTGGTCCCCGCCGGCACGCAGCTCGGCACGATGAGCGCCGCCGCGGCCCGCGACACCGGCATCCCTGCGGGCCTGCCGGTGATCGCCGGCGCCGCCGACAAGGCCTGCGAAGTCCTCGGCGCCGGCTGCCTCTCGCCCGAGATCGCCTGCCTCTCCTATGGCACCGCGGCGACCATCAACATCAGCACGCCGGACTACCTCGAAGCCACGCCCTTCATCCCGCCCTACCAGGCCGCGGTGCCCGGTCGCTACAACACCGAGATCCAGATCACGCGCGGCTTCTGGATGGTCAACTGGTTCAAGGAACAGTTCGGCCTGCACGAAAAGATCGAAGCGCAAAGCCGCGGCGTGGCGCCCGAGAGCCTGTTCGACGAACTGGTCAATGCCGTGCCGCCCGGCGCCATGGGCCTCATGCTGCAGCCCTTCTGGAACCCCGGCATCAAGGTGCCCGGCCCCGAGGCCAAGGGCGCCGTGATCGGCTTCGGCGACGTGCATACCCGCGCCCATCTCTACCGCGCCATCCTCGAAGGCCTCGCCTACGCGCTGCGCGAAGGCAAGGAACGCATCGAGCGCCGTGGCGGAACGCGCATCGAACGTGTGCGCGTCTCCGGCGGCGGCTCGCAAAGCGACGCGGCGCTGCAGATCACCGCCAACATCTTCAACCTGCCCACCGAACGCCCGCACCTCTTTGAAACCAGCGGCCTCGGCGCGGCCATCATCGCCGCGGTCGGCCTCGGCCTGCATCCCGACTTCGCCACCGCCGTGCGCGAAATGACCCGCGTCGGCCGGGTGTTCCAGCCCGAGCCGCAGCACGTGCGCATCTACGACCAGCTCTACCGCAAGGTGTATTGCCGCATGTACCGGCGCCTGCAACCGCTGTATCGGGAGATACGCGAGATCACGGGGTATCCGGGACCGGAGCGATGAGCCTGTAAGCATCGTTCATGGTATTGCTTCCGGCAAGACCTGAATCGAGCTCTCAGGCCAGGCGCCCATCCCGGAAGTCGTTGAGCGCCTGGTAAATCTCCTGGTCCGTGTTCATCACGAAGGGACCGTATTGAGCGATGGCTTCGTTAAGCGGTTGGCCGGCGATCAGCAATACTTTCGCGCCGCCGGCGGCTTCGATCACGACGCCGTCGGCCGCCGCCTCATTGGCCAGTATCGCCATGCGGTTTGTCGGCAGGGTCTCGCCGCCGATGCGCACTTCGCCGCGATAGACATAGACAAAGGCGTTGTGCCCGGCCGGCAGCGGCTGCGCGAAGCGCGTGCCGGCCGGCAGGTGCAGATCGAGATACAGCGGCGCCGTCGCCTCGCGCGTCACCGCGCCGGCGACACCGTGGCTTGCGCCGGCGATCACGGTCGCGGCGACCCCGCCGTCGGTTTTGAAGCGCGGCAGCTCGGCCGCGGCGAAATCGCGGTACCAGGGCTCGGCCATCTTGTCCCGGGCGGGCAGGTTCAGCCAGAGCTGGAAGCCCTCCATGACGCCGGCCTCCTGCTGCGGGATCTCGGAATGGATCACGCCGCGGCCGGCGGTCATCCACTGCACGCCGCCGTTTTCGAGCAGGCCTTGATGGCCGGCGCTGTCGCGATGCTGCATGCGGCCGGCGATCATGTAGGTCACGGTTTCGAAGCCGCGATGCGGATGGTCGGGAAAGCCGCCGATGTAGTCGTCCGGGTTGTCGCTGGCGAAGGCATCGAGCATCAGGAAGGGGTCCAGCCGGTGCTGCAGCGGCTGGGTCAGCACCCGCGTCAGCTTGACGCCGGCGCCATCGGAGGTGGGCCGGCCGACGACCAGGCGTTCGACGCCGCGCGACTGGTGGACCGCTTCGCTGGTACGGACTTGCTGGTTTGTCATGACATCTCCTCGATCGGATGGATGAATGCCTTGCGCTGATGCGGGCTCAGGCCAGTGCCGCGGCCAGGTCCGCCTCGGCCTGGGCAAAGCCCCGCTCGGCAGCTTCCGCGCCCATGTTGAGACCTTCGGCGTAGATGAAATGCACGTTAGTCATGCCAAGAAAGCCGAGCACGGTCTTCAGATAGGGCACCTGGCTGTCGGCCGCGGTGCCGCGGTAGCTGCCGCCGCGCGCCAGGGCGACATAGACGGTCTTGCCCTGAAGCAGACCTTCGGGGCCCTGCTCGGTATAGCGGAAGGTGACGCCGTTGCGCGCGATGGCATCGATCCAGTTCTTCAACTGCACCGGCACGCCGAAGTTGTACATCGGCACGCCGAGCACGATCGCATCGGCCGCCTGGACTTCGGCGATCAGCGCGTCATCGAGCGCGACGCGTGCCGCCTGCTCGGCGGTGCGCTGCTCGGCCGGGGTGAACAGCGCACCGAGCGCGGCTTCGTCGAGTACCGGATGCGGCGTGACGGCGAGGTCGCGCAGCGTGAGTCCGGCCGCCGGGTTGGCCGCCTGCAGGCGAGCCACGATGGAATTGGCGACACGGGTGGAATTGGATGCTTCGCGACGGGCGCTGGCATTGATTTGCAGGATGTTCATTGGGCTCTCCTTGGGTGATTGATGATCCGGTGCCTACTTTATTGATAGCCGATGGAGAACAGAAGCCCATAGATCGGATAACATTGTTCCATCAATGGAACAATACGAGCCCAATGACCTGCTGATCTTTGCCCGCGTCGCCGAAGCCGGCAGCTTCAGCCGCGCCGCGACACGCATCGGCCTGCCCAAATCCACGGTGTCGCGGCGCATCGCCTTCCTCGAAGAACAGCTCGGCGAACGCCTGATGCTGCGCACCACTCGCCGCCTGACGCTGACCGAGTTCGGCCTGCAACTGCTGGAACACGCGCGTCAGGTGGCGGCCGAGGTCGATGCCGTGAAGGCGCTCAGCGAATACCGCCAGGCGAGCCCCAGCGGCCGTCTACGGGTATCGATGCCCGGCGATTTCGCGAACCTGTTGCTGACCGACATGCTGGCGGCATTCATTGCATTGCATCCGGCGGTGTCCCTGGAACTCGACCTCTCGCCGCGGCGCGTAGACCTGCTCGGCGAGAATTTTGATCTTGCCTTGCGCATGGGCAATCTGCCCGACGACGCGCTGCTCGCCGCGCGCCGCATCGCCGTGTTTCCCGGCGGCCTGTATGCCGCGCCGAGCTATCTGGTCGAGCGCGGCGACCCGGTGTCGCCGGAGGATCTCGACCAGCACGACACGCTGCGCCTGCTCGGGCGCAACGGCGAAGCGGCAGTCTGGACCCTGAGCTGCGGCGAGCGTACCTGGGAGGGCGCGCCGCCAGCGCGGATGGTGGCCAACGCCCCGGACCTGCTGATCAAACTCGCGCGCGCCGGCGCCGGCATCGCCGCCGTGCCCGACCACTATGCGGCGCCCGGCGTGCGCCGCGGCGAATTGCGCCGCGTCTTGCCCGACTGGTGCATGCCCGCGCATACAGCCTGGGTGGTGTTCCCGGGGCGACGTCTGATGCCGGCGAAGACGCGGGCATTCATCGACATGCTCGAAGCGGCGCTGGCCGGCGCGGACGAAAATTCGAACGAAGTTTCAGGCGGCTCGCGCGATGCTGCGCGCGCGTAGCTGACCGCAGCCGCCGTCTATGTCCTGACCCGCCGACTGGCGCAGCTTGGCGAGTATGCCGTGGCGATAGAGATGCAGCGCCATGGCCGTGCAGCGCTGCGGCGAGGGGCGGCGGTAAGCGCCCCCTTCCACGTCGTTGCAGGGGATGAAGTTCATCACCGCGTACTTGCCGGCGAGCAGGTGCACGATGCCGTCGAGTTCGTCGTCGCCGTCGTTGACGCCTTCGAGCAGCGTCCATTGGTACTGGATCGGATAGCCGGTGGCGCGCGCATAGGTTTCGGCCAGCGCCACCAGTTCGGCCGGATCGATGCGCGGCGCACGCGGCAGCAGTTGCGCGCGCAGTTCGGCGCGCGTCGAATGCAGCGACAGCGCCAGCGCCGGCTTGACCCGCCCCTGCGGCAAGCGCTCGAACACGCGGCGGTCGCCGACGGTGGAAAACACCAGGTTCTTGTGCGCGATGTTGGCCGCGGTGCCGAGCAGGTCGATCGCTTCGAGCACGTTGTCGATGTTGTGCGCCGGCTCGCCCATGCCCATGAACGCGACTTTCCGGACCCGGCGGCGGGCACGCGCCAGCACCACCTGGGCGACGATCTCGGCGCTGCCGAGCTGGCGCAGCAGGCCGTCGCGACCGGTCATGCAGAAGCTGCAGCCCACCGCGCAGCCGACCTGGGTCGACACGCAGACGCCATCGCGCGGCAGCAGCACGCTCTCCACCGTCTTGCCGTCGCCAAGCTCCACCAGCAGGCGTGCGGAGCCGTCATCGCCTGCATGCTCGGTACGCACTCGCGCCAGGCCGGCGAGTTCCGTCGCCAGGCCGGGCAAGGCGCTGCGCACGCCCAATGGGAAAAAATTCTCCGCCAGCACCGGCCCGCTGTCGAGCGGCAGCGCCCGCGTCCATGACCTCAGGATGCGCTCTTCGTGGCAAGCCAGGGCGCCCTGTTGGCGCAGGCGGCTGCGTATTTGCTCGATGCGCATGGCCATCATCCGGCAGGCAGCGCGGCGTCGACGGTGAGGTCCGCGGCGGCGATCTGCGCGGCGATTTCCGCGGCGTCGAGGCGGACGAAATCGGCTTCGTGCGCCAGCGCAAAGCCGCCGGCCATTTCGTACCAGGCCGGCGCAG
>JACPUD010000123.1 GCA_016192435.1 Rhodocyclales bacterium
CCATCCGGAGCGGGAGCAGGCCTGGCGGATCACCATGGAGCGGCTGCTCAAATTGCATCAGGAATCCCTGCTTTCGCCCTGGGCCTTGCTCGGCTTTGCCACGCTGGCCGAGCCGAGTCGGCAGCAGGCGCAGCATCGGGCAACCCTGTGTGAAAAGGGCATCCGCTTTTCCCCGGCCCGCTGGCTGCTGCTGCGCTGTGCCATGCAGCTGGCGATCGCGGGGCGGGAGCGCGATGCGCAGGAACTGGTCTTGCAGGTATTGCGTGCATTCCCGGCACTGCGCGACACCAGCATCGACGAGTTGTCCAAAGCTGCGCAGAAGCATCCGGAAATTGCGTCGCTACGCGATCTGAGTTTGCTTGATTTGAATCCGGGCCCAGGGAGCCCGAGGCCGCCCGGCTAGCGAAACAAGCAATTCGGAAATTGCGGAAATTCTGAAAGTATTTCCGAAGGGACCAAATACAAGCTCTTACGCCTTGAAATCGGCGCTTGCCTTATGCCTTACGGCCAGTATAGTCAGACGAAAATGGGTCCCGATGCGTCCAGTGCCAAAATTTGCCAAATCGAGAATTGAACCGGGCTGGTTATCCGTGGTGATGCGGGGGGATCGCGTCGACTTGATCCACGTCTGCCGTGAGCCGGGTCGCCAGCCGCGTGTGCTGTTGGCGAATTCGGTGCAGGCGGCAACCAGCCCCGAGGCAAGCCTCGGCGCACTGAGAAAATCGATACGCCTCGACCGCTATCGGTGCACCGCCTTGCTCCAGCACGGCAGCTATCAGTTCATCCAGACCGATGCAGTTTCCGGTGCGCCCGACGAAGCACGTGAAGTGGCGCGCTGGAAGCTCAAGGACCAGGTCGAGTTCCCGGTCGATGCGGCGGCCATCGATCTGTTGCCTATCCCCTCCGATGGCCGGGCGCCACAGGTGTTTGCCGCGCTGTCGCCCGAGTCGACGGTGGCGCCCTTGATCCAGGCGTTTCAGGCAGCCAAGGTGCCGCTGGCGGCGATCGATCTGCCTGAGATTTCGCAACGAAATCTGGCGGCCTTGTTCGAGGAAGAGGGGCGTGGCCTGGCCACGCTGATTTTCGACGATGACGAGGGCCTGCTGACCTTTACCATGCAGGGTGAATTGCTGGTCGTGCGCCATGTCGAAATCACTGCGCAACAGTTGATCAGGGCCGATGACGACCGCCGCGGCATGCTGTTCGAACGCATCGCGCTGGACGTGCAGCGCTCGCTGGACAATTTCGACCGCATCTACAGCACGATTACCCTGTCCCATCTCCTGGTGGCGCCGATTCCGGGTGTGGATGGTTTCCTCGCTCACCTGCGCGCCAACCTGACGGTCCCGGTCGCGTCGCTGGACCTGTCGGGTGCGCTGGATCTCGGCGCCGTGCCGGCCTTGCTCGATCCGCTGCGGCAGTTTCAGTGTCTGCGCGCAATCGGCGCAGCGCTGCGCGACGAATCGGCGGCCGCATGAGCGCCCCGCGCGGCAGCCCGAAGGGGCGCCAGTCATCCCACGGAGCTGCGCAGCAGCGCACCACCGTCACCCCCTGCCTCCGGCAGGGGGCTGGGGGGAGGGTAGTCCAGTGAGCGCCCAGATCAATCTCTATCATCCGCGCTATCTCAGGCGGCGTGAGTTGCTGACGCTGGGCAACGTAATGCTTGCGGCGGCGGCGGTGTATCTGCTGCTGGCCGCGGCGGGAGGCTGGGCCTGGCAGAACGCGGCGACGCGAAGTCAGGCCGCGACTGCCGCCGAGGTGCAACTCAAGGCGGTCAAGGGCCAGGTCGACGCGGCGACCAATGCCGCCAGCGTACGCAAACCCAGCCCGCAGTTGATCGGCGAACTGGAGCGCGCCGAAGGCATGCTGCGCCGGCGCGGCGACATCGCGCGCCTGCTGGAAAGCGGAGCCGTTGGCAACACGGGCGGCTTTGCCGATTACCTGCGCGGCTTTGCCCGCCAGGTACCCGAAGGCCTTTGGCTGACTGGGTTTTCCATCAACTCCGGCGGCAGCGACATGGAAATTCGCGGCAGCATGCTGGACGCGGCGCTTTTGCCCGAGTACATCCGCCGCCTCGGCAACGAGAAGGCGTTTCAGGGCCGCAGTTTCGCTTCCTTGACCATGAACCGGGCCGAGCCGTCGGCTTCGCCACGGGCCGCTGCGCCGGGCGCCGCCGCCGTGGCGCCAGCGCCAACTTCAGGACCGCGTCCTATCGATTTTGTCCTGATGCCCAAGTTGGCGGAATCAATGGGGGCGGGACAATGAAGGCGGTGGTCGCCCAGTGGGTGCAGTGGAACGCGAAGTTCGCCGCGCTGACGCGTCGCGAGCGTGGGATCACCGCAGCGGTGCTGGTACTTGGCGGCGGTCTGCTGATATTCAATTTCGCAGTCGAGCCGTTTATGCTCAAAGCACGCAGCGCTGTTCGCGCCGAAGCGACGGCGCGTGCCGAACTCGCGCGGCAGCAGGCGCAGGTGGCCGCACTGGCGGCGCAGAATGTCGATCCGGATGCCGTCAATCGGCGCCGGTTGGCACAAGTGAAACAGGAACTGGCGGCGGTCAGCGAGCGGCTCGCGGACTTCGAGGCCGGCATGGTGCCACCCGCCCGAATGCAGGCTTTTTTGCAGGGATTGCTGGCAAGGAATCGAGCCATCGAATTGCTCGAACTGAAAACCCTGCCGGTGACGCTGGTCGGGGCGTCGCCCAGGATCGAGATCCAGGCTGGAGCTTCCTTGCCGGCCGCCAGGGATGCCGGCAAGGACAAGGCGGCGCAAGAGTCAGCAGATTCAGGCTCGGGCGACGGCATCTATCAGCACGGTATCGAAATCCGCCTGGCGGGCGATTACAATAGTCTGTTGAATTATCTGGCGGAACTCGAGCGCATGCCGCAGCGTCTGTTGTGGAACAGCGTCCGCTTCACGGTGGAAAAGTATCCGCGCAATATCATGGTGGTACGGGTGTACACCTTGAGCCTCGACAGAAATTGGTTGGTTGTATGATGGGGCGCGATCTGCTCGCGGTGTTCTTGGCGGGTCTGGTTGGATCGGGACTTGCTGTCGCTCAGGTGCCGGATCCTACGCGTCCGCCCGCAGCCGTGTTCGATCAGGAGGTGGGCGCCACTGCGGCGGTGGCGGCAAAGAGCGGGGTACAGACGGTAATACTGCGTTCCGGGGGCAAGTCGGCTGCCGTGATCAACGGACAGTACGTCGAGGAAGGGGACAAGCTCGGCGACAAGCGGGTGCTGAAGATCAGCGAAAAGGCTGTGGTGCTGATAGGGGAGAGCGGGCGCGAAGTCATCGAGATGACGCCCGCCATTGAAAAAGTGCCGACCAAGAAATCGGCTGCAAGAAGGCGGATGACGGGAACCACCCAATAATGAGACACGCAATCCATGCGCGTTGTGTACTGCTGCTCTTCGCCGGCGCCTTGGGTGCCTGTGCTGCGCCGCCACGCGCTGGTACGCCGGTGCTGACCGAGATCAACGACTTGCTGCTGAAATCCGCGACGGAGCGCAAGCTGCATGCTGTCGACGTCACCGACAAGTCGCTGATGCCGCCGCTGGCGCCGCAGGCGGCGGTCGATGCCGCCGTGGCGGAGGCCCGTTTCGATCTTTCGGTGGTCAACGCGCCGGCCACGCAAGTGTTCATGGCCCTGGTCTCGGGGACCCGTTACAGCATGCTGCTACCTCCCGACGTCAGCGGCAGCCTCACGGTCAATCTCAAGGATGTGACCGTGATCGAGGCGCTCGAAACCATCCGCGACCTGTACGGTTACGAGTATCGCATCCAGGACAAGCGCATTTTCATCGAGCCCAATTCGGTCAAGACGCGGGTCTTCCACATCAATTACCTGTCGAGCCGACGCCAGGGCAGCAGCGACCTGCGGGTCACCGGGAGCTCGATGACGGCAGCCGGCGCCGCGGCGCCCGGTACTGCGGGCGGGACCGCAAGCTCGACGCCCGGCCAGGCTGCGCCGACCGGCGCCGGGACGCCGTCCGCGGCGCGCGGCAGCGATACCAGTCGCGTCAGCATGACCACCGAGAGCGATTTCTGGGGCGACCTGAATCGTGCGCTGGCGACCATAGTCGGCACCAGCGAAGGGCGCAGCGTCGTCGTCAATGCGTCGTCCGGCGTGGTGCTGGTGCGCGCCCTGCCGCACGAACTGCGCAATGTCGAGAAATACCTCAAGGCGACGCAGCTGATTGCCGAGCGGCAGGTCATGCTGGAGGCCAAGATCATCGATGTGACGCTGTCGGAGGATTTCCAGGCAGGCGTCAACTGGGGTGCCTTCGGCAGCGGCGCGAACAGCCGTCTCGGCATCGGCGTGGCGCAGCCGGGCGCCACGATAGGCGCCGGCAATGTCACGCAGACCATCGGAGCGGTCGCCTCGCCGACGCTTACCGTGACGCCCGGAGAACTGGGTTCGATCGCCGCCTCGGTGCTGGGGAAGGGTTTTATCGGCCTCGCCTTCAGAACCTCGAACTTCGCTGCGTTGCTGAACTTTCTTGAAACCCAGGGCAGCGTTTCGGTCCTCTCGTCGCCGCGCATCGCCACGCTCAACAATCAGAAGGCCGTACTCAAGGTCGGTACCGATGAACTCTTCGTCACCAATGTCACATCGGCGACGACGACCACCGCGGCGGGTTCGGTTTCTTCGCCGAGCGTGACGCTGCAACCCTATTTCTCTGGCATCTCGCTCGATGTCACGCCGCAGATCGACGACGACGGCAACATCATTCTGCATGTGCATCCGGCGGTCAGCACCGTGGCCGAGAAGGAAAAAATCATCGATCTGGGTTCGCTAGGCATCTTCAGGCTGCCGCTGGCGGCCAGCAGCATCAATGAAACCGACAGCATTGTCCGCGTCCAGGACGGCAACATAGTTGCGATCGGCGGACTGATGCGTCAGGAACAGGCCGCCGACCGCTCGCAGTTGCCCGGCGCCACGGGTTTCATTGCCAACGCGCTGGGTCAGCGTTCCTCCGCCTTGCGCAAGCGCGAACTCGTGATACTGATCAAACCGACCCTGATCGACAATGATCGCGTCTGGACGCAGGACATCAAGGACGTCCAGGAGCGCGTGCGGGCTTACCCGTCGAGTCCGTCGGGCCAGTGACTCTGCGCGGCGAACCATGTATCTAAATCACTTCGGGCTTCATGAAATGCCGTTCGGCATCACGCCGGATACCAGCTTCATCTATTCGGCCGACGCCCACCAGGAAGCCCTCAACACGCTGCTGATCGGACTCAACACCGGTGAAGGTTTCATCAAGATCACCGGCGAAGTCGGCACCGGCAAGACCCTGTTGTGCCGGCGTTTCCTGGCGACCCTGAACGAAGATCAGGTGGTCGCCTACCTGCCGAATCCGATGCTGGAACCGCGCATGCTGCTGCTGGCGATCGCCGAGGAACTCGGTCTCAAGCTGCTTGGCCACGACAATCAATTCAGCCTGTTGAAGCAGTTCAACGGACACCTGCTGGACATGGCGGCCCAGGGCAAGAAAGTCATCATCTGCATCGACGAGGCTCAGTCCATGCCGCTGGAAAGCCTGGAAGCGCTGCGCCTGTTGTCCAACCTGGAAACCGAAAAGCACAAGCTGCTGCAGGTCGTGATGTTCGGCCAGCCGGAACTGGACCAGAAGCTGGCGGACCCCGCGGTGCGCCAGTTGCGCCAGCGCATCGTGTTCCATTACCGGATGCCGGGGCTGCGCCAGCACGAAGCCGGGCATTACCTGGCGCATCGCCTGCGCGTCGCGGGCCATCGCGATGGCGACGTGTTTCCGCCGGCCAGCACACGTTTGCTGTATCGCTTGTCCAGCGGTACCCCGCGCCTGGTCAACGTGCTCGCGCACAAAGCCATGCTGCTGGCCTATGGCGAGGGCAAGACCCGGGTCAGCCGCGACCACGTCAAGCTGGCCGGCCGCGATACCGAAGGCCTGGCAGCACTGCATTGGTGGCAAGGGTGGTGACATGAGCCTGGTCAACAAGATGCTGCGCGACCTCGATGCCCGTCGCGCCGGCAATGGCGATCGTGCAGCATTGCCGGCGGCGGTGACGCCCCTGGCCGCGCGCCAGGAGCCGCGTGGCGCGCGGACACCAATCCTGCTCGCAACGGTTCTGCTGCTTGCCGCGTTGGGTGCCTGGTACGCCGGCGGCGAGCAGTCCGCGGCGCCGGTCGTGGTCGCAGCGGTACCCGCAGCGCCGGTGCCCGCCACGCTTGCCGAACCGGCAGATCCAGCCGCTCCCATTGTCGCGACGATTTCTGCCGCGCCGGTTTCGCTTCGCGCCAATGCGCCGGCGCCTGCCGCGCTGTCCTCCTTGCGCATGGCCGATGCATTGTCCGCGGCACCCGCGATGCCCGCCAAGACTGAACCCAAGGCGCCGGCGATTGCTGCAAAGTCGCCGCAGCCGTCGCCGCAAGCGGTTGCTGCCGTGGTTGCCAAACCGGCGCTCAAGGAGCCGCCTGAGCCGGTGGAATCCCGAATCGACAAGCAGGTGCGCCTGCCGTCGGCGATCGAGCGTGCGGAGGCGGATTACCGCCGCGGTGTGCTGGCGCAGCGCCAGGGCAATGCGGACGGCGCGGCGGGAAGCTATCGTGCGGCGCTGGAGCATTATGCGGAACATGCGGCGGCCCGCCAGACGCTGGCGGCGCTGTTGATCGACGCAAGGCGTTTTGACGAAGCCGAGGAGCTCCTGCGCACGGGCGCCGAACTGCCGTCGGTGCGCCTGGCCTCGACGCTGGCGCTGGCCCGCCTCAAAGTCGAACGCAACCAGGCTGGCGCAGCGCTGGATCTGCTGCTGAAAAACGCCGCGTCGGGCGAGCGTAGTGCCGAGTATCAGGGATTTGCCGGGGCGCTGTTGAATCGTGCTGGCCGGACTGCGGAAGCGGTCGAGCACTATCGGGCAGCCACGCGTCTGGCGCCCAACGAAGGCAGATGGTGGGCCGGACTCGGCATCGCCCTCGACGCGGCGGGCAAAGGCCCGGAGGCCCGCGAGGCCTACCAGAAGGCGCGCGCCTTGCCCGGCTTGCCGGCAGATCTGGCACAGCACATCGAGCAGCGCCTGCGCTAGGACGTTCGGCGCGCCGTTCAGCCGGCTTGCTGTTCCATTGCCTGGAGCTTGTTGTATGCCCAGGTGCGCAGGTGCCCCAGCGGGCCGGTGAGATTGGTCCAGGAATCCAGCATGGAGCGCTTGAGTTTCTCGTGCTGGTAATCCTCGGCGCGGGAGAAATTCTGCAACTGCTCCAGGATAAGTTCGCGCGCCCGGTCTTCGGCCCGCGTCTGCACCAGGCGCAGGCCATCCCGCGCCGTGTCATCGTCGGTGAGGGAAAACGGCAGCGAAATCAGGGTTGCCAGGCGCGAGATTTCGCGCAGCGTGTCGGCGCGTTCGATCAACGAGACCTGCCCGTCGCAGCGTGCGGCGAAGCGTCGCGCTTCCATGCGCAGCATGTTCTTGTCGATGGGATCGCGGAACGCCATGGAATTGGTCCGGGCTTGAGCAACCGGGATTGTACCGTCGCCGTCAATCCTTCAGCGCGCGCGCCAGCACGCAGTTCTCGACCCGTTTTGCGCCGTGCGCCTTGAGCGTGCGGGCCAGTTCGTCGAGCGTCGCGCCGGTGGTCATGACGTCGTCGACCACCAGCACGGTCTTGCCGCTTAAATCGATTTCGCATTCGAAGGCGTGACGGATGTTGCGCCTGCGTTCCTTCCACGGCAGACTGGCTTGCGGCGCGGTGTCGCGGTGGCGGTGAATGCGGCTGAGCTCAAGCGGCACCCCGAGCGTGCATGCCAGCGGCCGGGCGAGTTCCAGGGCCTGGTTGAAGCCGCGCTGCGCGAGTCGCACCGGCGCGAGTGGCACCGGCAGCACCAGGTCGGGGCGCAGCGGGGCCGCCAGCCGTGCCAGCGCCCGCCCGAGAAAGTTGGCGCTGGCGAGACGGTGGGCGTACTTCAGCGACTGGATCAGGCGGTCGAGCGGGAACTCGTAGCGGAAAACCGCCTGGGTGGCATCGAAATGCGGCGCCTGTTTGAGGCAGGCGCCGCAGACGGCGGCGCCCGGGGTCGGCAGCGCGCAGAGCGGGCAGCGCTCGGTGCTCAGATAGGGCAGGCTGGCGGCACAGGCGGGGCATAGCAGGCTGTCGCCGCTCGCCGCAGCGCAGAGGAAACAGTCCTGTGCCAACAGGGCGGCGGCGGTGTTGCTCCAGGCTTTCTTCAGATCCGCTGCAATTGACAAGCCGGGCTCCTTCCACCAAGATTCGCGCCTTCCTGCATTCTAGCGAGTCCGCTGCGATGACCGCCACCACTACCGCCAAACCCGCTGCCCAAACCCCGCCTGCCGCTTTCGTTGCCGCGCCGCGCTGGTCCATCGAGGCCCTCGTCGCCTTGTTCGAGCTACCCTTCAACGACCTGCTGTTCCGCGCCCAAGAGGTGCACCGCGAACGCCATGACGCCAATGCGGTGCAGCGCTCGACCCTGCTGTCGATCAAGACCGGCGGCTGTTCCGAGGATTGCGGCTATTGTTCGCAGTCGGCGCATCACGGCGAGGCGCAGCGCGAGGCCCTGCTGGAAACCGATGAAGTCGTCGCCGCCGCACAGGCCGCCAAGGACAAGGGCGCCACGCGCTTCTGCATGGGCGCCGCCTGGCGTGGGCCGAAGGACAAGGATCTGGATCGCGTCACCGACATGATCGGCGCGGTCAAGGCACTCGGCCTGGAAACCTGCGTCACGCTCGGCATGCTCAAGGACGGCCAGGCCGAGCGGCTGAAGGAAGCCGGGCTCGACTATTACAACCACAACCTCGATACCGCGCCGGAGTTCTACGGCGAGGTCATCAAGACCCATGCCCAGAGCGAACGCTTCGACACCATCGACAAGGTGCGCGAAGCCGGCATCAAGGTCTGTTGCGGCGGCATCGTCGGCATGGGCGAAACCCGGCGCCAGCGCGCGTCCTTGCTGGTCGAACTGGCCAACATGAACCCGCCGCCCGAGTCGGTGCCGATCAACGAACTGGTGCCGATGCCCGGCACGCCGCTGGAAAACGCGCCGCCGCTCGACCCCTTCGAGTTCGTCCGCACCATCGCCGTGGCACGCATCACGATGCCCGGCTCGATGGTCAGGCTGTCGGCCGGCCGCCAGGAAATGAGCGACGAGCTGCAGGCGCTGTGCTTCCTCGCCGGCGCCAATTCGATTTTCTACGGCGACAAGCTGCTGACGGCCGGCAACCCCGAGGCCGATCGCGACGAAGCCTTGTTTGCGCGCCTGGGACTCAGGGCCGCCTAAGACTGTCCGTCGTGCGCCGCGATTTTGCCGGCGCGGCCGGGACTTACGATTCGGCCGCGGTCCTTGCCCGCGAAGTGGGCGCTCGCATGGCGGCGCGGCTTGACCTGGTAAGGATCGCTCCGCAACGCATTGCCGACATCGGCTGCGCGACCGGCGACGGCATCCGCGCACTGCAGCAGCGCTACCCCAAGGCCCAGCCGCTCGCGCTGGACTATGCCCTGCCCATGCTGTTTGCCCTGCGGCAACGCACGCCGCGCCTGCAGCGGCTGACCGGACGCGGTCCGCGTCTGCTCAATGCCGATGTGCGCGCCTTGCCGCTGGCGGCCAATTCCCTGGGCCTGGTCTGGTCCAATCTGATGTTGCACTGGCTCGACGATCCGCTGCCGGCGCTGAAGGAATTGCATCGCGTGCTCGAAGTCGGTGGCCTGCTCTGCTTCGCCACGCTGGGGCCCGACACCCTGAAGGAGTTGCGCGAAGCCGCGGCACAAGTTGGCGCTGGCGGACCTTGCCTGCCGGGGATGGCGCTTCGCGCGCCGGCAACGGTGCGGCGCTTTCTCGACATGCACGATCTGGGCGACATGCTGGTCGCCGCCGGCTTTGGCGATCCGGTGATGGACATGGAAATGATCACGCTGAGTTATCCGACGCCGCGCGCCTTCCTCGCCGACCAGCGCCACCTCGGGGTGCGCGATGCGCTGCTGGGCCGTCAGGGCTGGCGCGACTGGCGCCGGCTGCTGGGCGCCTGGCCGCAGGATGCCGAACGGCGCCTGCCTGCCAGCTTTGAAATCGTCTATGGCCACGCCTGGAAACCCGAGCCGCGGCAGCTTGCTGACGGCCGCGCGGTGATCAAGTTCCATGCGCGCTGAAGCCGCCGGCCGAGTCCGGTAGAGGGCGGCGCTGCCGCTGCGTAGTCCGGTAGGTGCCAAATCGCGGAGGCCGGTGGCAGGGAGCGTTTTTCCTGTCGCCGGCTTTCTGCTTTGTATCGTGGAATTCCACATATTGCGTATCGTGAAGTGCTGTTTTACAATGCGCAATAACGGTAGTATGTCGTTTCATAAACTAGGTCTATGCTTTGAGCAACAAAGCGGGGCTGCTCGCTGACGCCGGCTTGATCGACGTTGGGCGAGGTGGCCGCGACTGAGACAGTCCGCTGCGATGACGCGTCGCGGACTCCAATAACATCCGCACGAGGAGTTGTCATGGCTGCCCCCCAACTCGCGTCATCCGACGCCGACCCGCAGGAAACCCGTGAATGGCTTGATGCGCTGGAAGCCGTGATTGCCCAGGAAGGCCCCGAGCGCGCGCATTTCCTGCTCGAACAACTGATTGCGCTGGGTCACCAGACCGGCATCAACATGCCCTACAGCGCCAACACCGAGTACACCAACACCATACCCGCCGACCAGCAGCCCATCACGCCGGGCGACTACGAGCTGGAACAGACCATCCGCAATTACGCGCGCTGGAACGCGCTGGTCATGGTGCTGCGCGCCAACAAGGACGATTCCGGCCTCGGCGGTCACATCGCCAGCTATGCCTCGGCCGCCACACTCTATGACATCGGCTTCAACCACTTCTGGCACGCGCCGTCCGACACGCACGGCGGCGATCTGGTGCTGTCGCAGGGCCATTCGGCGCCGGGCACCTATGCGCGCGCTTTCATGCTCGGCCGCCTGAGCGAGGAGCAGATGGACAACTTCCGCCGCGAGGTCGATGGCAAGGGCCTGTCCTCCTATCCCCATCCCTGGCTGATGCCGGACTTCTGGCAGTTCCCGACGGTATCGATGGGCCTCGGCCCCCTGCAGGCGATCTACCAGGCGCGCTTCATGAAGTACATGCAGCACCGCGCGATGATTCCGACCGACAACCGCAAGGTGTGGGCCTTCATGGGCGACGGCGAGATGGACGAGCCGGAATCGATGGGTGCCATCGGCATGGCCGGGCGCGAGCGCCTCGACAACCTGATTTTCGTCATCAACTGCAACCTGCAGCGCCTCGACGGTCCGGTGCGCGGCAACGGCAAGATCATCCAGGAACTCGAATCGGATTTCCGCGGCGCCGGCTGGAACGTGATCAAGGTGATCTGGGGCAGCTACTGGGATCCGCTGCTGGCGCAGGACAAGACCGGCCTGCTGCAGAAGCGCATGATGGAATGCGTCGATGGCGATTACCAGACCTTCAAGTCGAAGGACGGCGCCTATGTGCGCGAGCATTTCTTCGGCAAGTATCCGGAACTGCTGAAGCTGGTGTCGACCTGGTCCGACGACGACATCTGGCGCCTCAATCGCGGCGGCCACGATCCGCACAAGGTCTACGCCGCCTATGCGGCTGCCGTGGCACATACCGGTCAGCCGACCGTGATCCTGGCCAAGACCATCAAGGGCTACGGCATGGGCGAGGCCGGCGAAGCGCAGAACATCACCCACCAGCAGAAGAAAATGGGCACTACCTCGGTCAAGGCCTTCCGCGACCGCTTCAAGCTGCCGGTGAAGGACGCCGACCTCGAAAAACTGCCCTACCTGACCTTCCCCGAGGGCTCGAAGGAACTCAATTACATGCGCGAGCGGCGCATGGCGCTCGGCGGCTATTCGCCCGCGCGCCGACGCAAGGCCGAGTCGCTGCCGGTGCCGCCGCTGTCGGCCTTCGACGCGCTGCTCAAGGCGGGCGGCGAGGGGCGCCAGTTCTCCACCACGATGTCCTTCGTGCGCGGCCTCAACGTCATGCTCAAGGACAAGATCATCGGCAAGCGGGTGGTGCCGATCGTGGTCGACGAATCACGCACCTTCGGCATGGAAGGCCTGTTCCGCCAGATCGGCATCTGGAACCAGGACGGCCAGAACTACGTGCCGCAGGACGCCGACCAGATGATGTTCTACAAGGAAAAGAAGGACGGCCAGATCCTCCAGGAAGGCATCAACGAAGCCGGCGCGATGGCCGACTGGATCGCCGCCGGCACCAGCTACTCGACCCACGGCGTGCAGATGATTCCGGTCTATGTCTGCTATTCGATGTTCGGCATGCAGCGCACCATGGACCTGGTCTGGGCCGCCGGCGACCAGCGCGCGCGCGGTTTCCTGGTCGGCGGCACGGCCGGGCGCACCACGCTCAACGGCGAGGGCCTGCAGCACGAGGACGGCCACTCGCAGGTTTTAGCCGGCACCGTGCCGAACTGCGTTTCTTACGATCCGAGCTTCGCCTACGAGGTCGCCGTGATCATGCAGGACGGCCTGCGCCGCATGGTCACCGAGCAGGAAGACGTGTTCTATTACCTGACGGTGATGAACGAGAACTACGAGCATCCGGCAATGCCGGCCGATGCCGCGCCCGCCATCATCAAGGGCATGTACCAGTTTCGGAAGGGCGCCGCCAGCAACGGCCCGCGCGTGCAACTGCTCGGCTCCGGCACCATCTTCATGGAAGCCATCGCCGCCGCCGACCTGCTGAAGAAGGACTGGGGCGTCGAGGCGGATCTGTGGTCCTGCCCCAGTTTCAACGAGCTGGCGCGCGACGGCCAGGATTGCGCGCGCTGGAACCTGCTGCATCCGACCGAGAAGCCGCGCGTGGCGCACGTTGCCGCCTGCCTCGCCGAGACGCGCGGGCCGGTGATCGCCGCGACCGACTACATCCGCGTCTTCGCCGAGCAGATCCGCGCCCTGGTGCCGCGCCATTACACGGTGCTGGGCACCGACGGCTTCGGCCGTTCCGACACGCGCGAAAAGCTGCGTCACTTCTTCGAGGTCGATCGCTACTGGATCACCGTCGCGGCGCTCTCGGCGCTGGCCGAAGACGGTGCGTTGAAGCGGGAGAAGGTGGCCGAGGCGATCAAGAAATATGGCCTCGACCCGAACAAGCCCAACCCGGTGAAGGTTTAAGCATGGCTCCCCACCCCCCGGCCCCCGCCGCCAAGGCGGGGGTGACTAAGGTTCGCGGGCTTTGCCCGCTCCGAGTAACTGACTCGCTGCCCCCTTGGGGCGGCCCTGCGGAGGCAGCATGAGCATAGTCGAAGTGAAAGTACCCGATATCGGCGATTTCAAGGACGTGCCGGTGATCGAAACCCTGGTCAAAGTTGGCGACACGGTCAAGGCCGAGGATTCGCTGGTGACCCTGGAGTCAGACAAGGCGACCATGGATGTGCCCTCACCAGTTTCCGGCGTGGTCACCGAACTCAAGCTGAAGGTCGGCGACAAGGTGGCGGAAGGCACGCTGGTGGCCTTGATCGAAATCGCCGCCACGGCTGGCAAAGTTGATGCTGGCGCCACGGCGCCGGCAGTCGCGGCGGCGCCTGTTTCTGCGCCGGTTGCCGCACCCGCGCCGCCTGCCGCGGCCGACCGAACTTCGGTGGTCGAGGTCAAGGTTCCCGACATCGGCGATTTCAAGGAAGTGCCTATCATCGAATTGCTGGTCAAGATCGGCGACCAGGTCAAGGCCGAGGATTCGCTGATGACCCTGGAGTCGGACAAGGCGACCATGGATATCCCCTCGCCGGTTTCCGGCGTCGTCAGCGAGCTGAAGGTCAAGGTCGGCGACAAGGTCGCCGAAGGCGTGTTGCTGGCGCTGGTAACAGTTGGCGCTGACGCCACGGCGATCGCTGCGGCAACGGCGCCGACTGCGGCTACGGCCGCCGTCGCGGCGCCGCTATTGAGTCCGGTGGCGGTTCCCGCCAGCACGTCCGCCGCCGCCGACGCCGACTACCGGCCCGGCGACGCCGACCTGATTGCCGTGCCGCCCCGCGTTGCCATGCCCTCGCCGGCGGATCGCCTGTCCGGCCACGCGGCCCATGCCAGTCCGTCGGTGCGCCGCTTCGCGCGCGAGCTGGGCGTCGACATCGCCAAGGTGCCGGGCAGCGGCCCCAAGGGACGCATCCTGCAAAGCGACGTGCAGGCCTGGGTCAAGGGCGTGGTCAGCGCCGCGGCGGCACCCGTTGCCGCGCCTGCTGCGGGTTCGGGCGCCGCCAGTTTGGGCGGATTGGACCTGCTGCCGTGGCCTAAGATCGACTTCGCGAAATTCGGCGCCATCGACGTCCAGCCGCTGTCGCGCATCAAGAAGATTTCCGGCGCCAACCTGTCGCGCAACTGGATCATGATCCCGGCCGTCACCTATCACGAGGACGCCGACATCACCGAGCTGGAGGCCTTCCGCGTCGAGATCAACAAGGAAAACGAGAAGGGCGGCGACAAAGCCGCGGCCAAGCTGACCATGCTCGCCTTCCTGATCAAGGCCTGTGTCAAGGCGATGCAGAAATATCCCGAGTTCAACGCGTCGCTCGACGGCCAGGGCGACGAAATGCGCCTGGTGCTGAAGAAGTACTACCACATCGGCTTCGCCGCCGACACGCCGAATGGCCTGATGGTGCCGGTGATCAAGAACGCCGACAGCAAGGGCGTCTTCGAACTGGCGCGGGAGACCGGCGAACTGGCCAAGCAGGCGCGTGAGGGCAAGTTGAAGCCGGCCGACATGCAGGGCGCCTGCTTCACCATATCCAGCGTCGGCGGCATCGGCGGCACCGGCTTCGCACCCATCGTCAATGCGCCGGAAGTGGCGATCCTCGGCGTCAGCAAGTCGGCCATGAAACCGGTCTGGGACGGCAAGGCCTTCGTGCCGCGCCTGATCCTGCCGCTGTCCTTGACGGCTGATCACCGCGTCATCGACGGCGCGCTGGCGACGCGCTTCAATGTCTATCTGGCGCAGCTCCTGGCCGACATGCGCAGGAGCATGCTGTGACCACGCTGACCGTGGTCAAGAAGGGCGATAGGGTCGCCATCGCCGCCGACGGCCTCACTACCTTCGGCGACACGCGTCTGGCGCGCAGCTATAAGGGCGAGCACGACAAGATCCTCGACATCGCCGGCTCCAAGATCGGCATTTGCGGCTCCTCGGCCCACCATCTGGTGCTGCTCTCGGCGTTTTCGAAGCTGGAGGAGATCCGCCTCGGCACGCGCATGGAAGTGTATGAAACCTTCCGCCGCCTGCATCCCATCCTCAAGGAGCACGCCTTCCTCAACCCCAAGGAGGACGAGGACGATCCCTACGAGAGTTCGCAGATCACCGCACTGATTGCCAATGCCACGGGCATCTACGGCGTCTATTCGTATCGCGAGGTGTTCGAGTTTGACCGGGTCTGGGCCGCCGGTTCCGGCCGCAGCTTCGCGCTCGGCGCGATGCATGCGCTCTACGACGGCGCACTGTCGGCGGCGCAGATTGCCGAGGCCGGCGTCGCCGCCGGCATCGAATTCGATACCTCGTCCGGGCCGCCGATCGTGGTCCATGAGTTCAAGCTGGAAGGAAAGCCCAATGAGTGACAGCGTTGAAGTGAAAGTTCCCGACATCGGCGACTTCAAGGATGTACCGGTCATCGAAGTGCTGGTCAAGGTCGGCGACGTGGTCAAGGCCGAGGACTCGCTGATCACCCTCGAATCGGACAAGGCGACCATGGATGTGCCCTCGCCGGTCGGCGGCACAGTCACCGAGATCAAGATCAAGGTCGGCGACAAGGTGGCGGAAGGTACGCCGGTGGCGGTGGTGAAAACCGATTCAGCCACGGCGGGCACAGAGAAAATCGCTCCAGCATCGGCGTCCGCCGTGTCGCCAGCGCCAACTATTGCGGCTCCTGTTGCCGGCGTTGGGGCATTCGCCGGAAAAGTCGATCTCGAATGCGAAATGCTGGTGCTCGGCGCCGGTCCCGGCGGCTATTCGGCGGCCTTCCGCGCCGCCGACCTGGGCATGAAGACGGTCATCGTCGAACGCTATGCGACCCTCGGCGGCGTCTGCCTCAACGTCGGCTGCATTCCGTCGAAGGCGCTGCTGCATGTCGCCGCGGTGATGGAAGAGGCCGAGCATGCCAGCGAGCTCGGCGTCAGTTTTGCCGCGCCCAAGGTCGATATCGACAGGCTGCGCGCGCACAAGGACAAGGTGGTCGGCAAGCTGACCGGCGGTCTGGCCGGCATGGCCAAGGCGCGCAAGGTCGAGACCGTGCGCGGTTATGGCCACTTCCTCGACGCCCATCATCTCGAAGTCGAGGAGACCACAGGTTCTGCGCAGGAGAAGACAGGCGGCAAGAAAGTGATCCATTTCCAGAAGTGCATCATCGCCGCAGGCAGCGCGGCCTTCCACCTGCCTTTCATCCCGAAGGACCCGCGCATCGTCGATTCCACCGGCGCGCTGGAACTGCGCGCCGTCGACGGCAAGCCGCCGCAGCGCATGCTGGCCATCGGCGGCGGCATCATCGGCCTCGAAATGGCGACCGTGTATTCGACGCTGGGCACCAGGGTCGATGTGGTCGAAATGCTCGACGGCCTGATGCAGGGGCCGGACCGCGACCTGGTCAAGGTCTGGGAAAAGCAGAACGCCAGGCGCTTCGACAAGGTCATGCTGAAGACCAAGACCGTTGCCGTGGATGCCAAGCCGGACGGCCTCTGGGTCAGCTTCGAAGGCGAGCAGGCACCGGCCGAGGCACAGCGTTACGACATGATCCTGCAGGCGGCCGGACGCGCGCCGAACGGCAAGAAGATAGATGCCGACAAGGCCGGCGTGACGGTCAACGAGCGCGGCTTCATTCCGGTCGACAGCCAGATGCGCACCAATGTGCCGCATATCTTCGCCATCGGCGACATCGTCGGCCAGCCCATGCTGGCGCACAAGGCGGTGCACGAGGCGCATGTCGCGGCCGAAGCGGCGGCGGGACAGAAGGCGCATTTCGACGCGACGGTGATTCCGGGCGTCGCCTATACCCATCCCGAGGTGGCCTGGGTCGGCGTCGGCGAGGACGCGGCAAGGGCGGCGGGACGCCAGGTCAGCGTCGCCAAGTTTCCCTGGGCCGCTTCGGGGCGGGCGATCGCCAACGGTGCCGAGTACGGCTTCACCAAGCTGGTGTTCGACGAGGAAACTCACCGCGTGATCGGCGGCAGCATCGTCGGCCCCAACGCCGGCGACATGATCGGTGAAGTCGCGCTGGCGATCGAAATGGGCGCCGACGCGGTGGACATCGGCAAGACCATCCATCCCCATCCGACCCTCGGCGAGACCATAGGCATGGCGGCCGAAGTGGCGCACGGTTCCTGCACCGACCTGCCGCCGACGCGCAAAAGGTGAGCTGATCCGGGTACACTCGCGGAACTGTGTTCAACAAATTCCTTTCGCGATTCCAGGATAAAAAGACGTCGGACCATCCGTGGGCCTCGGACGCGAGCCTGAACGCGCTGATGGCCGACATTCCGCAGTCCGATCCGCGGCGCCTGCTGTTCGACGTCGATGAATCGCTGGCCGGGCTCGATGCTACGGTTGCCGAAATCGGCCCCGAGCTGGCGCTGCGGGCGCTGGCCCGGTTGGACCAGTTTGCCCGGCCCAGCGTGGTGCAGCTGCTCACGCGCTATCTGTCGATCAGCGAACGCGAATACCTGGCGGATTCGGTCTGGTCGGCGCTGGACACCCATGCCGCCCATCAGTTCCGTTGCTACCGCTCCTTTCTGAACACCTCGATCGAGCTCGCGACGGACGACGACAAAGTGCGCACCGCGCGCTGCGCCGCGCGTGCGCTGATGGCCTGGGCCCTGCGCAAGAAACTGCAGCGCTTCCGCTACCGCACGCCGGGAGCGGAACTGTGGCAGGAGGCCCACGACCTGCTGCAGGTCCTCAATCGCCTCGGCCTGCTGAAGACCCGGGTCGTGCCCTACCGCAACGAGGCGGAGTCGACGCCGCTGGGCGAGTACCTGATCGGGCTTTATCTCGAATTCGTCCCGGTCGGCAACGTGGTGCCGCAGCAACTCGAATTCGCCGAATGTTTCCTGCGCGCCACCGACGGCCTCGACCTGATGTCGCAGCCCAACGAGTTGAGCACCGACCGCATCGATCTGGCGGCGGCTCTGGGACCGCAGCGGCTGAAGCAGGGCGATCCGGGCGGCGCCAGCGTCCGCTATTGTTCGGTGCGCAAACTGCGTGGCGCCGTACTGCGACTTGCCGCCCAGGTGAAGAAGCCGAACGAGGCGCCCGAGTGGCTGGCGCAGGTTCCCGCCAGTCGTGAGCAGATCGAAGGCACCATCCTGATCCTGATGAACCACTGGGCGCAGGCACCGCCCACGCGCGGCAACGATCGCGTCAGCCAGACCGGCGAACTGCGCGTGGTGCTTGGCTTCGGCCTCGCCCGACGCATGATCGCATCGGCACAATTTGCCCGCATGGGGCGCAGTTTCGAGTATGAAGGCGAGGACGTGCTGCGGCTGTTCGATGAAACGCGTTTCGGCACCGTTGCGCCGGACGAAGTCGGCTTGAAACCGGAAGCTGGTGCGGCGAAGGAAGCAGCGGCAACGCAGACGCCGATCGAGATCCTGCGCCGCCTGGAAACCGGCGGCGACCAGGCCCAGATGGAAAGCTGGACCCAGGTGGATGCCAGTGCGACGGGGCTCGGCGCCGTGATGCCGGCCGTGTTGCCGCGCCATCGCATTGGCCTGCTGATCTGCCTGCGCGAGGCCGAGGGCATGGATTGGCGACTGGGCCTGATCCGCCGCATCGGCCGCGACGCCGCGAATCGTCCCAGCGTCGGCATCGAAACCCTGGCCTGGCCGTCGATTTGCGCCCTAGCCAAGCCGGTCGGCGAGGAAAGCGCCTGGACCCGCGCCGCCGACGGCGGCGGCCACGGCTGGTCGGATGCCATCATTGTCAGCCGGGAGGGCAAGGAACTGATCCTGCCGGCGGGTGCCTATGTCGACAAGATCGAGATCGACGTGCGCAGCGAAGTGGGGCGCTGGCGGCTGCGGCTGGAGTCCTTGCTCGACCGCGGGGCGGACTACGACCGAATAGAATTTACCCGTATTTCCTGAAGGAACTTATGACACAAGACGAATTGAAGCAGGCCGTTGCGCGCGCGGCGCGCGACTACGTGGCTGACCGCTTGCCGGTCGGCGAAATCCTCGGAGTCGGCACCGGCTCCACGGCGAATTTCTTCATCGACGAGATTGCCGCCATCAAGGACCGGCTAGGCGGCGCCGTGGCCAGTTCCGAAGCGACGGCGCAGCGCCTGGCCGGCCATGGCATACGCGTGCTCGATCTCAATGACATAGACGCCATGGGCATTTATGTCGATGGCGCCGACGAGATCGACGGCAGCATGGCCATGGTCAAGGGCGGCGGTGGTGCGCTGACCCGAGAGAAGATCGTGGCCGCCGTGGCGGGCACCTTCGTTTGCATCTGCGACGCTTCGAAGCGGGTACAGACCATGGGCAGATTTCCGTTGCCGGTGGAAGTAATCCCGATGGCGAGCGCCTACGTGAGCCGCGAGTTGGCGAAACTCGGCGGCACGCCGAAACTGCGTGAAGGCATGGTGACCGACAACGGCAACCTGATCCTTGATGTGCATGGCCTGGCCATCACCGACCCGGTCGGCCTCGAGGCGCGCATCAACCAGATCGTCGGTGTCGTCACCAACGGCCTGTTCGCCGCGCGCGGTGCGGATGTGCTGTTGCTGGCCACCGCCGAGGGCGTGCAGACCTTTTACGCCGACGCGGGGCGCTGAAATAATTCCTTCACGCGCGTTCGCTATAGTGTCGGCAACGGACGAACAGGTGACGCCATGAACCACGAACACATCAGCCGGCGCTTCGACGCCGATCTCGAAGGCTTGCGCACGCGCGTTCTGGCGATGGGCGGCCTGGTCGAGCAGCAGTTGCTGCGCGCCATGGATGGGTTGGAATCAGGCGACATGGCGCTGATCGATCAGGTGATCGCCAACGATCGCCAGGTCAATCGGCACGAAGTCGAACTCGACGAGGCATGCAACAACGTCATCGCCCGGCGCCAGCCGGCTGCGGTCGATCTGCGCATGATCATGACCGTGGTGAAGACCATCACCGACCTCGAACGCATCGGCGACGAGGCGAAAAAGATCGCCAAGATGGCGCGCGACATCCATGGCGGCGACTCCCGCGTCGTTCCGCGTGTGAACTTGCGTCCCCCGGCGGATATAGCCGTGGCCATGCTGCGCAAGGCCCTCGATGCCTTCGCCCGGCTCGACGTCAATGCCTCGGCCGAAGTGGTGCGTCAGGACCGCGAAGTGGATGCCGGATTCAAGGCCGCGATGCGCCAGCTGATCACTTTCATGATGGAAGATCCGCGCACCATTTCCAGTTCGCTCGATCTGCTGTTCGTCGCCCGCTCCATCGAGCGCATCGGCGACCACGCGAAGAATATTTCGGAGTACGTGGTCTATCTGGTCAAGGGCCGCGACGTGCGCCACATCGGCCTTGAGGCCATGGAAAAGGAAGTCGCCTCGAGATGACAGGGGACCGCTGACAGAAGATTGCCGGCGCCAGGCGCCGCAAATCTGGCTGTCTTCGGTCCGCGGTTATTTGGCAGGTGGCACGTAGCCGCCGACCTGGTCTGCCCCATCGCCGAAAAAGTGCTTCTGCACCTGCTCGGCCAGATACTTTCTATGCTGCGCGTCGGCCAGGCTCAGGCGGTTCTCGTTGATGATCATCGTCTGCAGCTTGATCCATTGCTGCCAGGCTTCCTTGGAAACATTTTCATACAGTTTCCTGCCCATTTCGCCGGGCATGGGCGGCAGGTCGAGGCCTTCGGCCTCGCGTCCAAGCTTGATGCAATTGACCATGCGTGCCACAGGGTTTCCTTTCGCAAAGACTACAAGAAGGCGCCCAGTTTACCTCTTGTTGCGCCGAGGTCTACAGGGACTTCACGAGCACCTTCGAACGGCGCTGCAGGTTGTAGAGTTCGCGTCGCGCGGCGGGCAGTTCGTCGACGCCCGCTTCGACGAAGCCGCGTTCGATGAACCAGTGCGCCGTACGGGTGGTCAGCACGAACAGGCGCTTGAGCTTCATCTTCCGGGCACGCGCCTCGATGTGGCTGCGCAACTGATCGCCGTAGCCGCTGCGGCGAAAATCCGGCACCACGGCGAGACAGGCCAGTTCGGCCGATTTTTCGGTGGAGAAGGGATAGAGCGCGGCGCAACCGACGATCACGCCGTCGTGCTCGACCACCGAAAAACGCGTGATTTCCATTTCCAGGCGTTCGCGCCCGCGCTTGACCAGCGTGCCATCGGCCTCCAGCGGTTCGATCAGGCCGAGAATCGCGCCGACGTCATCGATCGTGGCGTCGCGCAGGCGGGCCAGCGGGGCGTCGGTCATCACCGTGCCGACGCCGTCGCGCGTGAAGAATTCCATCAGCATGGCGCCGTCGGCGCCGGCATCGAGAAAATGCACGCGACCGATCCCGGCGCGGCAGGCGCGGATGGCGCTGGGCAGGACCCGGGCGATTTCCGGCGCCTGGGCGGACAAATGCTTGGCGGCGAGTTTCTGCGCTTCGTCGGCGGTCAGGGCGTCGATCAGTGCACCCTTGGGGTTGACCAGTCCCGGCGCGTCGCACAGGTAAATCAGCTTGTCGGCCTGGACCGCCACGGCGACTGCTTCGGCAGCTTCTTCCCAGGCCAGGTTGAAGATTTCACCGGTGGGCGAGGCGCCGATCGGGGTGATCAACACCACGTTTTCCTGCGCCAGATCGGCCTGAATTTCTTCGGCGATGACCTTGCGTATGGCGCCCGTGTATTGGAAGTCGATGCCGTCGACCACGCCGACCGGGCGCGCGGTGATGAAGTTGCCGCCGGTGACGCGCAGGAAGGCGCCGGCCATCGGCGTGTTGGGCAGGCCTTGCGAGAGCAGGGCCTCGATCTCGATGCGGGTCACGCCCATGGCACGCTTGACGCATTCCAGCGCCTCGGCGTCGGTGACGCGCAAGCCCTTGTGGAACTTCGGCGTCAGGCCGCGCGCGTGCATTTCGGCGTCGATCTGCGGCCGCGCGCCATGCACCAGCACCAGGCGGATGCCCATGCTGTCGAGCAGTGCGATGTCGTGGATCAGTGCCTGCGCGGCCCCCGTCGCGAGCACTTCGCCGCCGAAGGCGATGACGAAGGTGCGGCCGCGAAAGGCGTGGATGTAAGGCGCCGCCTGACGCACCCAGGCGACCAGGCGGGCGTCGGTGTCGGGCTGGCTGCTGCGGGTTTCCAGGGTCATGTGGCGGATTTGCCTTTCTTGGGCGTGGCTGGTTTGGGCGCGGCTTTCCTGGGCGCGGGCGGCGCCTTGGGCCGTGCCGGTTTCGCCATGGGCGCCGCGGTCGTGAGCGGCGCCGGCGGCGGCGCGGACTTGGCGGTCGTCTTGTTCGCCTTCTTGTCCTTCTTGGACAGCTTCTCGGGCTTCGCAGCTGGGATCGATTTGCCTTCCAGTTCGGCGTCCAGGCGCTCGCAAATCGTGCGCAGGATCTTGACCCGGGCATAGCCCTTGTCGTTGGCTTCGACCAGGGTCCACGGCGCGGTGCCGGTGCTGGTGCGGTCCACCATGTCGCAGATCGCCTGCTGGTAGGCATCCCATTTCTCGCGGTTGCGCCAGTCTTCCTCGGTGATCTTGAAGCGCTTGAACTCGATCTTCTCGCGTTCCTTGAAACGCTTCAGCTGCTCTTCCTGGCTGACCTGCAGCCAGAACTTGCAGACGATGGCGCCGGCTTCGGACAGTTCGTGCTCGAAGTCGTTGATCTCGGAATAGGCGCGCAGCCAGTCGGCCTCGGCGCAGAAGCCCTCGACGCGCTCGACCAGCACCCGGCCGTACCAGGTGCGGTCGAAGATCGCGACCCGTCCGTTGCGCGGGATGTGGCGCCAGAACCGCCACATGTAGGGCTGCGCGCGCTCTTCCTCGGTCGGCGCGGCGATCGGCACGATCTGGTAGTCGCGCGCATCCATGGACGCGGCAATGCGGCGGATGGCGCCGCCCTTGCCGGCCGCATCGGCGCCCTCGAAGGCGCAGATCAGGGAACGGCCCTTGAAGCGCGGGTCGCGCACCAGTTCCGACAACTTGCCCTGCCACTTCGCCAGTTGCTCGTCGTATTCCTTGTCGGTCAGGCTTCTCGTCAGGCTGAGTTCGGAGAGCACATTGCGGCCGTCGATGCTGACCCGGATCGGTGGTGCCACCGGCGTGGTCTGCATGCCGGCATTGTCCAGGCGGTGGCGGATCGCTTCGAGCAGGATCTTGCCGGTCATCAGCGAGCGGTAGCGATCGTCCTCGCCTTCGATGATGATCCAGGGTGCCCAGGGCGTGTTGGTCATGCGCAGCACGTGGCCGACCACATCCTGCAGCTTGTCGTAGGTCTTCAGCCGTTCCCAGTTCCACTTGGTGACACGCCAGGCCGTCTTCGGATCCTTCTCCAGAGCTTTCAGGCGACGCTTCTGGCCATCCTTGGTCAGATGAAACCAGAACTTCAGCACCAGCGCACCTTCATTGACCAGCATGGCCTCGAAGCGATTGATCTGGTCGATGCGCGCATCCACGTCGGCCTTGCTCATGCCGCCTTCGAGGCGGTCGTGGATCGGGCTCGAATACCAGGAACCGGCAAAGATGCCGACGCGCCCCTTGGGCGGCAGCGCCCGCCAGTAGCGCCACATGAAGGGCCGCGTGCGTTCTTCGTCGGTCGGCGCCGAAAATGCCAGCGTCGAGATGTAGCGCGGATCCATCCACTCGTAGAGGATGTTGATGGTTTCGCCCTTGCCGGCGCCATCCTGGCCGCTGACCAGCACGATGACCGGGATCTTGCCGTTTTCCTTCAGATCGAACTGCGCGTCGAGCAGGGCCGCACGCAACTCGGGTACCGCCTTGCGGTAAGTGTCCTTGTCGATTTTGTGACCGATTTCTGCGGATTCGAACATCACCAGTCTCCCCAAAGTGCCATCATTGCCGCCACAGCGCCAAGTCCGGCGGTTTCCGTGCGCAGTATGCGCGGCCCCAGGCTGACAGGCTGGAAGCCGGCGGCCCGCGCCGCCAACAATTCGCCTTCCTCGAAGCCGCCTTCCGGGCCGACCAGCAGACTGACCGGTAGCGCAGGTGGAGCCAAGTCGCGCAGGGACCCGGTGGCTCCCGGCGCGCAGACGAAGCGTAGCGCATTGTCCTGCGCTGCGAGGCCAAGATATTGCGGCAGATCAAGAATCGGCGCGACGGTCGGCACGCGATTGCGCCCGCATTGCTCGCAGGCGGCGATGGCGATGTTGCGCCAGTGCTCGACCCGGCGCTCGGCACGTTCGCCCGACAGGCGTATGACGCTGCGTTTGGCCGCCACCGGCTGGATGTGTTGCACGCCCATTTCGACGGCCTTCTGCACCACGAAATCCATCTTGTCGCTGGCCGCCAGCGCCTGCGCCAAGGTCAGCGCCAGCGGCGGCTCGCAGTCTCTGGCGTCGAACTCCTGCAGCGTCGCGCGCAAGCTCTTGCCGGCCGGGTTGAGCGTGGCCCGCCATTGCCCGCCGCGGCCGTCGAACAGCGTCGCCGTGTCGCCAGCGCCAACTCTCAAGACCTTCAGCGCGTGGTGGGCCGTCTCGGCGGCAAGCTCGACCGTGGCGCCGGGGTGCAGCGGGAAGGGGCAGAAAAATCTCGGTATCATGCAGCGATTATCACCAATTTTTGGAGCCAAGGTATGGTCAGCCTGTCACCGCCGGTCTGCGACTTCGGTCGTCCGGCCATCGACTTCGAGCTGCCCGGGGTCGACGGCCGGCGTCACAGCCTGGCCAGCGCGCGCGGTCCCAGGGGTCTGCTGGTCATGTTCATCTGCAATCACTGTCCCTATGTCAAGGCGGTGATCCACCGCATCGTCGAAGACACACGGGAACTGGCCGCGCTGGGCGTCGGCAGCATTGCCATCATGAGCAATGACCCGACCGACTACCCGGAGGACTCGTGGGACAACATGGCGCAGCTGGCGCGCGACCTGGCGTTGCCCTTTCCTTATGTGCTGGACCAGTCGCAGGAGGTGGCAAAAGCCTACGGCGCCGTGTGCACCCCGGATTTCTTCGGCTACAACGACCGCCTGCAACTGCAGTACCGCGGCCGGCTCGACGAGTCGCGCAAGCAAACCGCAGCCGGAGGTGCCGGAGGGCGACCCCGGCGCGACCTGTTCGAGGCGATGCTGCAGGTCGCCTTGAGCGGTACCGGTCCCGCGCAGCAAAGCGCCGGCATCGGTTGCTCGATCAAGTGGCGAACTCCGTGATCACGAAATTTCTGCGCGTGATCGTGCCGCTGCGCGCGGCGGTCGTCAGCAGAACCGCCTTGTTGCTGGCGGCGCTGCTGGCCGTGACCGCGGCGGGCGCGGCTGACAACGTGCTGCTGATCCAGTTGCGCCCGGGCGGTGGCTTTACGGTC
>JACPUD010000003.1 GCA_016192435.1 Rhodocyclales bacterium
GTTGCTTGCGGCGCCGCACGGCCAGCAATATGCCGCTGGCGAGCAGCAGCAATGCGGCAAGGCCCCAGACGGTCCACTCGTTCCAGTCATGCGCGTGCGCCGCGGCGGGGGCTGCCAGCGAAGTGTCCAGCGTGGCGGTCAGCAAGTCGGCGCTGTCGCCGGCCTCGATGCTGATGGTCAAGCCATGCCTGGCCGACGGCAGGGCCGCCGCAAGATTCATCAGGTAGAGGCCGGGGGCCGACTCGGCGGCGATTCCCTGCAGCCCCGCGCCTTCGACTTCAACCTTGGCGCCGGCGACCGGCTCGTTGCTGGCGTAGCGATCGACATACACCCGCAGGTGCTTGTCCTCGAGCACGGCGACCACCTCGAATTCCTCGGTGGCGGCAACCGCGCGCGGTGCCATGCTCTGGGTGACGGGAGGCGGTGCCGCGCCATGGTCCTCGTCGCCGTGGGCATGGGCAGCGGGCGCGGCGGCAAAGGCGGCGGTGAACAGCGCAATGCCAGTTAGTAGTTTGGCTACGGCATAACGCCCACTGGCGCGGGCATTAGCCTGCGCCGAAACTCCGGATGGGTTTTTGGCTACGGCATAACGCCCGCTAGCGCGGGCATTAGCCTGCGCCGAAACTCCGGATGGGTTTTTGGCCACGGCATAACGCCCGCTAGCGCGGGCATTAGCCTGCGCCGAAACTCCGGAGGGGGGTTTGGCTACGGCATAACGCCCACTGGCGCGGGCATTAGCCTGCGCCGAAACTCCGCTTCGCTCCGTTTTCACGGCAATACTCCCAGGGCTTGATTCAAGCGCGATATGGCCGCCGCGCGGGCAACGCGCTGGCGGTCGAGAAAGGCTTCGGCGTCGAAGGCGGCGGCGCGGATGCGCAGCAGCGTCGCCAGGTCGGATTCGCCGAGCGAAAAGGCTTTTTCGCTCAGACGCAGATTCTCGGCGGAGAGCGCCACGCGGTCCTGCGCCATGGCCAGTTGCCGCTCCGCCGCATCCAGGGCGCGCCGGGCGCGCTCGGTATCGAGCCGCACCCGCGTCTGCGCGCGCTGCATTTCGGCGTCGGCCTGATCGGCTTCGGCCTGTGCCGCCGACGTGTCGCGGCGCAGCTGCGCCGAGGAGGAGAACGGAATCTTCAGCTGTATGCCCACCGTGTTGGCGTAGCGCTCGGCGAAATCGCCGCGCTCGCGCACCACGCGCAGCGCCAGTTCCGGCGCGGCGCGGCGCGATTCGTCGGCCACCGCGACGCGGGCCCGGGCGCTGCGCGCCGCGGCGGCGGCGGCGGCCAGCAGGGGATGGGCTTCGGCCGGCGCGGCGGCGGCCTGGGCCGGCCGCGGCGACGGCGCCTCTTGCGCCATGTCCTGCGGCGCGGCGGCGCCGGTCAGCGTGCGCAGGGCCTGATCGGCCTGCAGCAGCGCTGCCTCGGTTTCGATCAGTTCGGCGCCGGCCGCATGGACTTCGGCTTGCGCCAGGTTGGCGTCGATCCGCGACAGCTCGCCGACTTTGTAGCGGCGGCCGACGTCGGCTGCCAGGGCGCGCGCGGTATCGAGGCGGCGGGTCGCCAGAAGTTGGGCATTGCGCGCAGCCGCCAGCGCCCACCAGGCCTCGCGCAGCTCGCCGGCCAGCGCCGCGCGCAGTGCCGTGCGCCTGGCGGCGACGTCATCGATGTGGCTGTCCGCCGCCGCTTCGCGCGCCGCCTTCTGTCCGGGCAGCCACAAGGGTGTCGCCAGTTCGACTTCATATTCCTGCATGCCCAGATTGCGATTGAGACGGTCGCTGCGGCTGCCTATGCTGAGGGACCCCGGTTCCGGCGTCAGACCGCCGGCGATGTCGCGCTGCGCGCGGGCCTCGGCTTCGCGGCCCTCCAGTGCGGCGGCCTCGGGATGCAGGCGCCAAGCCTGCTCCAGCGCCTGGGCCAGGCCGGACGCGGGCGCAGCATCCGCGGCATAGCCCGGCACGCAGAGAGCCAGGCCGGCGGCGCAGATCAGCAGCTGCCGGCGCAATGCGGTCGGCTTCATGGTTCAGTGGCGGGCGAAGACGCGGGTCGTGCCGTCGCGGGCCACCAGCAGCGTGTCGTAGGGCATCGTCTTGGCCGCTTCCATGCCGGGCGAACCGGGCACCATGCCGGGAACGGCCAGCCCGATCGCCTGCGGCCGGTCCTTGAGCAGGCGGCGGATGTCGGCGGCCGGCACATGGCCTTCGATCACATAGCCGGCGACTTTGGCGCTGTGGCAGGAACCCAGGCGGTCGGGCATGCCGAGTTTCTTGCGTTCCGCGGGAACGTCGCTCACGTCATGGGTGCTGACCTGGAAGCCGTTCTGGCGCATGTGCTCGACCCAGGCGCCGCAGCAACCGCAACTGGGGCTTTTGAAGACTTCGACCTTGGGTGCGCCCTGGGCAAACGCGGTCGTGGTGGCGAGCAGTGCAAGGGTAAGGGCGATACGCAGAGGTTTCATGGCGGGATTCCTTTTGCAGAGGGTTGGCGCATTCTGCAAAGCGCTGCCCGACAGGAAGCTGACGCGCGGATTACATTTCTGTAATCTCGGCCTGGCCTCGATGCTGCAGGCGCACAATCGCGGCATCCTAACGAGCGGGATCGGAAAATGAAGCTTCTGGTGGTGGAAGACGAGCCGAAAACCGGCGACTACCTCAGGCAGGGGCTGGTCGAGGCCGGCTTCGTCGTCGACCTGGCGCGCGACGGCCTGGATGGCCTGCATCTGGGAGAGACCGGCGAATACGATCTGGCGATTCTCGACGTCATGCTGCCGAAGCTGGATGGCTGGCAGGTGCTGGCCGGCCTGCGCCGCGCCGGACGCGAGATGCCGGTGCTGTTCCTCACCGCGCGCGACCAGGTCGAGGACCGGGTCAAGGGGCTGGAACTCGGCGCCGACGATTACCTGGTCAAACCCTTCGCCTTCGCCGAGCTGCTGGCCCGCGTGCGCACCCTGCTGCGCCGCGGCAGCCGCAGCCAGGAGCCGCAGCAGATGCGCGCGGCGAACCTGGAACTGGATCTGCTGCGGCGTCGCGCCTCGCGCGGCGGCCGCCAGATCGATCTCACGGCCAAGGAGTTCGCGCTGCTGGAACTGCTGCTGCGGCGTCAGGGCGAAGTCCTGCCGCGCTCGCTGATCGCCTCGCAGGTGTGGGACATGAATTTCGACAGCGATACCAACGTCATCGAGGTGGCGATGCGCCGCTTGCGCGCCAAGATCGACGACGGCTTCGAGCCGAAGCTGATCCGTACCGTGCGCGGCATGGGCTATGTGCTGGAGGTCGATGCGGCATGAGGCGCAGCCCGTCGATCACGGCGCGCCTGACCCTGCTTTTCGCCGCCGTTTCGACCGCCGTGCTGCTGGCGCTGGGCCTTTTGATCGGCAATGCGGTGGAACGTCACTTCATCGAACAGGACATGGAGGTATTGAGCGGCAAGACGCAGCTGGCCGCCAATTTGCTGGCGCAGTTGCGCTCGCCGGCGGATTCGGACGCCCTGCTGCGCCAGCTCGACGATTCCCTGGTTGGCCATCACGGCCTGGCCGTGGTGGTCATCGATGACACCGGCACGCAGAGGTTCGCGACGCCGAATGCCGCGTTTCCGCAAGCGCTGCTGCAGCCCGCGGCGGCCGACGGCAAGCCGCAATCCTGGACGCTGGCCGGGCAACCCTGGCGCGGCGTCGCCACACTGCTGCCGACCGGCAGCCGCCAACTGCCGGCCATGCTGTTCGCCGTGGCGGTCGACATTTCCCATCATGAGCACTTCATGGAATCCTTCCGCCGCACGCTGTGGCTGTTCGTCGCCATTGCCGCGACCCTGGTCGGCTTGCTCGGCTGGGTCGTGGTGCGGCGCGGACTGGCGCCGCTGCAGGCAATGCGCGCACACGCTGCGGGCGTCACGGCCGACCGCCTCGACACCCGCTTGAGCCTGGACGCGGTGCCGGTCGAACTGGCTGAACTGGCCGAGACCCTGAACCAGATGCTGGCCCGGCTGGAAGATTCCTTCCAGCGCCTGAAGGACTTCTCGTCCGACCTGGCCCACGAACTGCGCACGCCGATCAGCAACCTGATGACCGAAACCCAGGTCGCCCTGACCCGCGCCCGCAGCCCCGAGGAGTACCGCGAGGTGCTGGCCTCCAACGCCGAGGAATACGAACGCCTGGCGCGCATGGTGGGTGACATGCTGTTCCTCGCGCAGGCCGACAACGGCCTGGTGGTGCCGCGGCGCGAAGCGGTCGATCTGGCGCAGCAGGTGCGGGAACTGTTCGACTTCTTCGATGCGCTGGCCGAGGAAAAACATCTGCAGCTCGTGCTGACCGGCAGCGGTCAGGTCTCCGGCGATAAGCTGATGCTGCGCCGGGCGCTGGCCAACCTGATTTCCAATGCGATCCGGCACACGCCGGCGGGCGGAACTGTCCGGGTCGGTATCGAGTCTGGCGGCGAGGGTACCCGGCTGACCGTGGAGAATTCCGGCGAACCGATTCCAAAGGAACAGATAACGCGCATCTTCGACCGCTTCTATCGCGGCGATCCGTCGCGCCATGGGGGCGGCGAAGGCGCCGGACTCGGCCTGGCCATCACGCGTTCGATCGTTCGCGCCCACGGCGGGGAGATTTCCGTCAGGGCGGGGATGGAAGAGGGCGTCTGCTTCGAGTTGCGCATGGCATGATCGGCGCCGCGACCGATTTTCGAATGCTTGTTGTCACAGGGGAGATTTTCATGAAACAACTTGTTCTGCGCGCACTCATCGGCGCCATGATCGCAATACCGATAGCGCCGGTTATTGCGGCTGACGTGGCTTCTGCGGCGAAGGCCGCCAGCCAGCCGATGTCCGCAGGCACCATCAGGAGGCTGGACAGGGCGGCGGGCAGCATCACGATTACCCACGGCCCGATCGAGAACCTGGGCATGGGGGCGATGACCATGACCTTCACATTCAAGAAGGGCGTGGTGCCGGCCTCGCTCAAGGATGGCGACAAGCTGCGCTTCCGCGCCGAGGAAAAAGACGGCCAGTACATCGTCGTCCGTGCCGTTCCGGCGAAGTAGCGCCATGCGTTGCGGCCACATCACGATTACGCTGATCGCGCTGCTGCTCGCGGCCGGGCCTGTGGGTGCCGCGGAGCAACTGATTGGCGGCCAGGTCGAGAGCCTGCTTGAATTCGCCCGCAGCCGCCATCCCGAGTTCGCCGCGCTGCGTGCCGAGGCCGAAGCGGCAACGGCGCGCATCGAGCCGGCGGGCGCCTTGCCCGACCCGATGCTGCGCACCGAGTTGCGCGACGTCACCAATGAACGCATGGATGCCAGCGCCAACCTGCTGCCGCCGCGGATTGGCGGCGCGCGCTATACCTTCAGCCAGACGCTGCCCTGGTTCGGCAAGCGCGACCTGCGCCGCGGCGTGGCCGGCGCCGCCGCCGACGAAGCGCAGGCGCGCGCGCGCGCCGGCTGGATCGATCTGGCGACGAAGATCAAGCTGACCTACGCCCAGCACCACGTGCATCTGATCAGCATCCGCTATGCGCAGGAGAACCTCGAACTGATGCGGCGCGTCGCCGAAATCGCCCGCACGCGCTATGCCAGCGGCTTCGGCAGCCAGCAGGATGCCCTGCGCGCGCAATCCGAGATCATCGCCATGGAGACCGATCTGGTGATGCTCGAAGGCGAAAGCGCCCAGGCCAGCGCGCGCATGCGCGCCCTGCTCGGGCGGCCGGAAAACGTCACGCTGCGCCCGCCGGAAAAGCTGCGCCTGCTGCCGGCGGCGGCGCAGCTGGACCTGGTCGCGCTGGAGGCGCGCCTGCGCGCCAACAATCCGCAACTCGCCGCCGATGAGGCGCGCATCGCCGGCGCCGAGCAGGGCCGCACCCTGGTCGAGCGCAACCGCTATCCCGACCTGACCCTCGGCGTTTCCCCGACCCAGACGCGCAACCGCGTCAGCGAGTGGGAGCTGATGTTCGAAATCAACATTCCGCTGCAGCAGGCCAGCCGCCGCGCCCAGGAACGCGAGGCGGAGCTGAACCTGGAAGCGGCGCGCCTGCGCCGCCAGGGCAACCTCAACCAGAGCCTGGCCGAGCTCGGCGAGAGTCTGGCCGGGCTCGACGTCGCGCGGCGCCTGGAGTCGCTGCTGACCACGGGCCTGCTGCCGCAGGCCGAACTGAACCTGAACGCGGCGCTGGCTGCCTACGAGACCGGCCGCACCGATTTTTCCGCGGTGCTCGATGCGCACCGGCAACTGCGCCGCGCCCGCGGCGAGCTGGTCAAGGCGCGCGGCGACCAGCAGATACGCCTGGCCGAAATCGAAAAGATGGTGGGAGAAGACCTATGAAGTATTACGTCCCGGGCGTGCTGGCGGCCTTGGTGTTCGCCGTGGGCGCCGGCTACTGGGTGGGAAGCAAGAGAGTCGGCGCTGGCGCCACGGCGACCGTGGCAGCTGTTCCGGGCGCAAGTCCGGCCGCAACGGATGCGGCGCAGAAGCCGCGCAAGCTGCTCTACTACCGCAATCCGATGGGCCTGGCGGACACCTCGCCGGTGCCGAAGAAGGACTCGATGGGCATGGACTACATCGCCGTCTATGAAGGCGAGGACGAGGTTGCCAACTCGGGTGCTGCTGCGGGCGAAGTCAAGATCAGCACCGAGAAGGTGCAGAAGCTCGGCGTCAAGACCGAGCCGGCCGCCCTGCGCGAACTGGCGCGCCAGGTCACCGCCGCGGGGCGCGTCGAAATCGACGAGCGCCGCGTACACACCGTGGCGCCGAAATTCGAAGGCTGGGTCGAGCGCCTGCAGGTCGGCGCCACCGGCCAGCCGGTGGCCAGGGGCCAGCCGCTGTTCGAGGTGTATAGCCCGGAACTGGTCTCGGCGCAGCGCGAATACGTGGTCGCGGCCAAGGGCGTCGCCGCGCTGAAGGACGCCAGCGATGAAATGCAGACCGGCATGCGCCAGCTGGCCGAGGCGAGCCTGGTCCGCTTGCGCAACTGGGACATTTCCGAAGAGCAGATCAAGGCGCTGGCCGCGGGTGGCGAGGCCAGGCGCACGCTGACTTTCCGTGCGCCGGTGGGCGGCGTGGTGCTGGAGAAAAAGGCCGTGGCCGGCATGCGCTTCATGCCCGGCGAGATGCTCTACCAGATCGCCGACCTGTCCGCGGTCTGGGTGCTGGCCGACGTTTTCGAACAGGACATCGGACTGGTGAAAGTCGGCGCCGGCGCCACGGTGAAAATCAACGCCTACCCGGACAGGCAGTTCGCCGGCGTCATCACCTATGTCTACCCGACGCTGAAGGCCGAAACCCGCACGGTTCCGGTCCGCCTGGAACTGGCCAATCCCGGGGTTCTGCTCAAGCCCGGCATGTTCGCCCAAGTGGGGCTGGCGGTCGGCGGCAAAGCCAGCGTGGTGACGGTGCCCACTTCGGCCGTGATCGACAGCGGCAGGCGGCAGATCGTGCTGATCGACAAGGGGCAGGGCCGCTTCGAGCCGCGTGAAGTCAGGCTCGGCGCGCGCAGCGACACCTACGTGGAAGTCGTCGAGGGCGTCAGGGACGGCGAGCCAGTGGTGGTCGCCGCGAATTTCCTGATCGATGCCGAAAGCAATCTCAAGGCGGCACTGGGCGGCCTCAGCGCCGGCGCGCCGCCCGCGGCGGATGCCGCGCCCAAGGGCGGCAGCCACCAGGCGACCGGCACGCTGGATGCCGTCGATGCCAAGGCCGGCAGCGTGACCGTAACGCACGGCCCGGTGGCCAGCCTGAAGTGGCCGGCGATGACCATGGATTTCATGCTGGCCAATTCCGGGCTGATCGGCACCCTGAAGCCGGGCGCGACGGTGGCGCTGACCTTCGTCGAGCGCAAGCCCGGCGAGTGGGTGATCGTCAAGCTCGAGGGCACCGGCGCGGCGCGCCCTTCGGTCCACCAAGGCCACTAAAGCGGAAATCCCATGCTGAACAAGCTCATCGACTGGTCGGCGCGCAACGCCTTCCTGGTCCTGCTGGCCACGCTGTTCGTCGTGCTCGCCGGTATTTACGCCGTGCTGCGCACGCCGATCGACGCGCTGCCCGACCTGTCCGACGTGCAGGTCATCGTCTATACCGAATACCCCGGCCAGGCGCCGCAGGTGGTCGAGGACCAGGTCACCTATCCGCTCACCACGGCCATGCTCTCGGTGCCGAAGTCGAAGGTGGTGCGCGGCTTTTCCTTTTTCGGCGCCTCCTTCGTCTACATCATTTTCGAGGATGGCACCGACATCTACTGGGCGCGTTCGCGCGTGCTGGAATACCTCAACTTCGCGTCCGGGCGCATGCCGCGCGGTGTGACGCCGCAGATCGGGCCGGATGCCACGGGCGTCGGCTGGGTGTACCAGTACGCGCTGCTGGCGAAGGACAAGACCCTGGCCGAATTGCGCACGATCCAGGACTGGTACCTGCGCTACCAGCTGACCAAGGCACAGGGCGTCGCCGAAGTCGCCTCGATCGGCGGCTTCGTGCAGACCTACCAGGTCACCGTCGATCCGGTCAAGCTGCGTGCCTACGGCATTTCGCTGATGAAAGTGGCGCAGGTGATCCGCGATTCCAACCGCGACGTCGGCGGCCGCGTGGTCGAGATGGCCGAAACCGAGTACATGGTGCGCGGCAAGGGCTACCTGCGCGGCAAGGGCGATCTCGAACTGCTGGTGGTGAAAAGCGAGCAGGGCACGCCGGTGCTGATCCGCGACATCGCCCGGGTCGAACTGGCGCCCGACGAGCGGCGCGGTATCACCGAACTCAATGGCGAGGGCGAGGTGGTGTCGGGCATCGTCATGGCGCGCTATGGCCAGAACGCGCTGGAAGTGATCCGCAACATCAAGGAAAAGATCGGCGAAGTTTCCTCCGGCCTGCCGGCGGGGGTCACGATCGAAACCGTCTACGATCGCGCCGAACTGATCCATCGCGCGATCGACACCCTGAAGCGCACCCTGATCGAGGAATCGCTGATCGTCGCGCTGGTCTGCATCGTCTTCCTGCTGCATGTGCGCAGCGCGCTGGTGGCGATCCTGATGCTGCCGGTCGGCATCCTGATCGCCTTCATCGCCATGCGCCTGCTGGGCATGAACTCCAACCTGATGAGCCTGGGCGGCATCGCCATCGCCATCGGCGCCATGATCGACGCGGCGATCGTCATGATCGAGAACGCGCACAAGCACCTGGAACGGCTGAAGGACGGCGAGTCGCGTACCGATGCCATGATCGACGCCTGCAAGGAAGTCGGGCCGGCGCTGTTCTTCTCCCTGCTGATCATCACCGTCTCCTTTCTGCCGGTATTCACGCTGGAGGGGCAGGAGGGGCGGCTGTTCTCGCCGCTGGCCTGGACCAAGACCTTCGCCATGGCCGGTGCGGCGCTGCTGTCGATCACTTTGGTGCCGGTGCTGATGATGCTGTTCATTCGCGGCCGGATCATGCCGGAAGCGAAGAACCCGGTGAATCGCTTCCTGATCTGGGGCTATCGGCCGATCATCGCCTGGGTCATGCGCTGGAAGAAGGCGACCATCGCGCTGGCCGTGCTCGCCCTCGGCGTCTCGATCTATCCGGCCTCCCGGCTCGGCTCCGAATTCATGCCGACGCTCAACGAAGGCACGCTGTTCTACATGCCGACATCATTGCCCGGCATGTCGATCACCAAGGCCGCCGAATTGTTGCAGACGCAGAACAAGATCATCAAGAGCTTCCCCGAGGTCGCCTCGGTCTACGGCAAGGCCGGCCGCGCCAATACCGCGACCGATCCGGCGCCGACCGAAATGTTCGAGACCGTGATCAACTTGAAGCCCGAATCCGAATGGCGGCCCGGCATGACTACCGACAAGCTGATCGCCGAACTCGACAAGGCGCTGCAGTTCCCCGGCGTCGCCAACTCCTGGACCATGCCGATCAAGGCGCGCATCGACATGCTGTCCACCGGCATCCGCACCCCGATCGGGATCAAGGTGTTCGGCAAGAACCTTGCCGAAATGGAGAAGCTGGCCAGGGAGATCGAGGCCGTGGTCAAGGCCGTGCCGGGCACCACCTCGGCCTTCGCCGAGCGCATCACCGGCGGCTTCTATCTCGACATCACGCCGGACCGCGAGCAGCTGGCGCGCTACGGCCTGGCCGTGGGCGACCTGCAGGACGTGATCGGCACGGCGCTGGGCGGTGAGATGGTGACCACCACGGTCGAGGGCCGCGAGCGCTTCGGCGTGCAGGTGCGCTATCCGCGCGAACTGCGCGCCGACCCGCAGCAGATCGCGCGCGAGGTGCTGGTGCCGACCATGGACGGCGCGATGATTCCGCTCGGTCAGGTGGCGAAGGTGGACATCGCCAAGGGCGCGCCGGGCATCCGCACCGAGAACGCCCTGCTCTCCGCCTACATCTTCGTCGACATCCGCGAGCGCGACATCGGCAGCTACGTTGCCGAGGCGAAGCGGGCGGTGGCGGAAAAGATCACGTTTCCGCCCGGCTATTACGTGAGCTGGAGCGGCCAGTTCGAATACATGGAGCGCGCCATCGCGAAAATGAAAGTGGTGATTCCGGTGACGATGCTGATCATTTTTCTGCTGCTTTACCTGAATTTCCGGCGCCTGACCGAAACCCTGATCGTGATGCTCTCGGTGCCCTTCGCGCTGGTCGGCGGGATCTGGCTGATGTGGCTGCTCGGCTACAACCTGTCGGTCGCGGTGGCGGTCGGCTTCATCGCCCTGGCCGGCGTCGCGGCGGAAACCGGCGTGGTGATGCTGATCTATCTCGACCAGGCCTGGGCAGCGGCACAGGCGCGCTGCGCGGCCGAAAACCGCCGTGCCGCCAGCGCCGACTTGTACGCCGCCGTGATGGAAGGCGCGGTGGAGCGGGTGCGGCCGAAAATGATGACCGTGACGGCGATCATGGCCGGCCTCCTGCCGATCATGTGGGGCAGCGGCACCGGTTCCGAAGTCATGAGCCGCATCGCGGCACCCATGGTGGGCGGCATGATTTCCTCGACCGTGCTGACGCTGGCGGTGATCCCGGCCATCTATGCGCTGGTCAAGGAGTGGCAGTTGCGGCCCCGGCGCGAGGGCGGAAACCCGACGGGTTGACCTTGGACAATATTCGGCTGCGCGGCGGAACCTAGAATTCCCGCACAGTCTCCAGAATCCGAAGCGCCCGTGGAAAAGTCCATTCACCGCAGTCGACCCGCCGTGATCAAATTGTCGCCCCTGTGGCTCGCCGCGCTCGCGCTGTGCCTGCTGGCGCCGATGCGGCCCGTCGCCGCCGAAGCGCTGCGCATCAACACTGGCGTCGGCGCGCCCTACATCCAGGCCGACCGCAAGGGTTTCCTGGACCTGTTGGTGCCCGAAATCTTCCGCCGCGTCGGGGTCGAGGCCGAGGCGGTCGGCTATGCGGCTTCGGAGCGGGCCATGGTCAATGCCAATAACGGTGTCGATGACGGCATGGCGATGCGCATCAAGGGCCTCGAGGCGATCTACCCGAACCTGCTGCGGGTCGAGGAAAAGATCATCGACAACGATTTCGTCGCCTATTCGATCCGCCACGATTTCAAGACCACCGGCTTCGACAGCCTGAAGCCTTTCCAGGTCGGCTACATCATCGGCTGGAAGGTGTTCGAGGCGCCGTTGCATTCCGCACCGGCTATCACGCTGGTGCAGGATGCCAACCAGTTGTTCACCCTGCTCGACAAAGACCGCGCCGACGTCGTGCTGTTCGAGCGCTGGCAGGGCAACTGGCTGGTCCGCGAGCGCAAGATCCCCGCCCGACTTCTGCTGCCGCCGCTGGTGACGACCGAAATGTACATGTACCTGCACAAGAAGCATGCGCATCTGCTCGGGCGCGTTGCCGAGGCGCTGCGCGCGGCCAAAGCCGACGGCAGCTACCAGCGGATTCACGAACAGAGCCTGCCGCGACTCTGAGGCGCCCATGATCCCGGACCGTTTCTGGAGCGGGCAACTGCTGGCGCGCCGGCTGGCTTTCCTGATCGTCTTCGCCAGTTCGCTGATTGCCCTGCTCATCACCGCAGCCCAGCTCTACCTGGAATTCGAGCGCGATGTCGGCTACATCCACGAGCGCTTCGCCGAGGTCGAGGAAGCCTACCTGCCGAGCATCGTGCAGAACGTCTGGGTGGTCGATCCGGCGCGTCTGCAGACCTTGCTCGACGGCATCGGCCGGCTGCCGGATTTCGAGTTCGCCGAAGTCCGCGTCGACGGCAAGTCTTTCGCCAGCAGCGGCACGCGGCCGGTTTCCGCGCAGCTGATCCGGCAGTTCCCCTTGACCTACTTCTACCACGGCAAGACGCTCGACATCGGCCGGCTGGAAGTCGGCGCCTCGCTCGACGGTCCGCTGCGGCGCACCTGGCAGCGGCTGTGGTTCGTGCTGCTGCTCAATGCGCTGAAGACGGCACTGGTCGCCGCCCTGATCTTTTTGCTGGTGCGGCGCATGATCACCCAGCCATTGGAAAGCATCGCCGGCCAGGCCCGCCGGCTCGCCGCGGGGGATCTGGCGCAGCCGCTGACGCTGCCGGTGACCCGTCTGTCGGCGGGCGACGACGAGATTCACAGCCTGGCCGGGAATCTCGACGAGATGCGGCAAAAGCTCATGCAGCGCCAAGCCAGCCTGGAAGCCATGAACCGCGAACTGGAGGCTGCGGTGCAGGAGCGGGAGGCCGCGCTGGCGCAAATTCGCCTGGCCCACGACGAGATACGCAGCCTCAACGAGGAACTCGAGGCGCGGGTGCGGCAGCGCACGGCGCAACTCGAAGTCGCCAATGCCGACCTCGAAAGTTTCAGCTACTCGGTGTCGCACGACCTGCGCGCGCCGCTGCGCGCCATCGACGGCTTCGCCAACATCCTCGCCGAGGACTATGCGCCGAGCCTGGATGACGAGGGTCGGCGCCTGCTGCGGGTGGTTGGCGACAATGCCAACAAGATGTCGCGGTTGATCGGCGACATCCTGAATTTTTCCCGTGCCGGCCGCCAGGAAATGACCATGCTGCCGATCGACATGAACGCGCTGGTGCGCGAAGTCTGGCAGGGACTGGAACAGCAGCGCGTGGATCGTCAGGTGGACTTGCGCCTAGCCGACCTGCCGCGCGCCTACGGCGACATCGCGGCCATCCGCCAGGTCTGGCAGAACCTGCTCGCCAATGCCCTGAAGTTCACGCGCGGTCGCGCGCCGGCGGTGATCGAGGTCGGCGGCGAGGCTGTCGCGGACGAGCATCTGTATCGGGTGCGCGACAACGGCGTCGGCTTCGATCCGGCCCAGGCGGCGAAGATCTTCCTTCCCTTCCAGCGCCTGCACGAGGCCGGCAAATTCGAGGGCAGCGGAATCGGCCTCGCCATCGTCAAGCGTTTCATCGCCATGCATGGCGGCCGGGTCTGGGCCGAGGGCAAGGCCGACGCCGGTGCCTGTTTCGGCTTCGCCCTGCCGGCCCACCGGAGCTGCGGCGAAGCCGCCGCCTGAGTGCGGCGTGCGCTAGAGGACGGCAGCCGGTTCCTGCCGCTGCAGGCGATCCGGTAAAATCGATTCCCATGGGATATCAGAAAATTTTCGACCGCCGCGGCCTGCTGCTGCTGCTTAGCCTGCTGCTGACGGCCGGCTTCTTCGCCACCACGCTGCTGGGCTACCAGGTATCGAAGCGGGCGATTCGCGATGCCATCATCGGCCAGGATCTGCCGCTGACGTCGAGCAACATCTATTCCGAAATCCAGAAGGATCTGGTGCGGCCGGTGCTGATCTCCTCGACCATGGCCAGCGACACCTTCCTGCGCGACTGGGTGCTCAAGGGCGAGTTGGGCGTCGGCGAGATGGCGCGTTACCTGAGCGAGGTGAAACAGCGCTACGGCGCCTTCAGCAGTTTTTTCGTCTCGGAGAAGAGCGCGATCTACTACACCGGCGAGGGCATGCTCAAGCGCGTGGCGCCCGGCGAGCCGCGCGATGCGTGGTACTACCGCGTGCGCGACATGAAGGAAGCCTACGAGATCAACGTCGATCCCGATCTGGCCAACCGCGATGCGCTGACCATATTCATCAACTACCGCGTCTTCGACTTCGATGGCAACTACATCGGCGCCACCGGCATCGGCCTTACCGTGGACGCGGTGCGGCGCCTGATCGCCGAGTACCAGCAGCGCTTCCAGCGCACCATCTACTTCGTCGATGCCGCGGGCCGGGTGGTGGCCTTCGGCAACCAGCTCGACCGCGCCGCCGACCTGCGCGCCGCCGAGGGCCTGGGACCGCTGGTGGAGCGCATCCTCCAGGAGAAGAGCGGCAGCTACCAGTACCAGGCCGGGGGCGACAACCACATCCTCAACGTCAATTACCTGCCGGAGCTGAAGTGGTACCTGTTCGTCGAGCAGAACGAGGAGGTGGCGCTGGCCGGCATTCGCCGTACGCTCTACGTCAATCTCGCCATCAGCCTGGCGGTGACGCTGGTGGTGGTGCTGCTGACCCACCTGGCGTTGTCGCGCTACCAGCACCGCATCGAGGAAATGGCCTCGACCGACAAGCTCACGGGCCTGCTCAACCGCCATGCCTTCATCATCCTGGTGGACAAGCTGATGGCGGCCTACCGGCGCGCGCCGCAACCGATCAGCATGCTGCTGGTGGATCTCGACCACTTCAAGCAGGTCAACGACCGGCACGGACATCTTGTCGGCGACGAGGTCCTGGCCGGCGTCGCCTCCATCCTGCGGCAAGGTTTGCGCGAATCCGACATCGCGGTGCGCTGGGGCGGCGAGGAATTCCTGCTGGTGCTGCAGAGCTGCAATCTCGCGGAGGCCGCGCGCATCGCCGAAAACCTGCGCCAGGCCGTGGCGCAGGCGCGGATTGCGGGACAGGATCAAGGCTTCAGCGTCAGCATCGGCGTCAGCGAGTTCGACGGCGTCGAGACCACCGACCAGGCGGTCAATCGTGCTGACGGCGCGCTCTACCAGGCCAAGCACGGCGGCCGCAACCGCGTCTGCGTCGCATCCTCCGCCTAGACGTGGACGACCCGCGGCGGCGGCGGATGGTTTAGGCTGACGGCGTGAAGCTTTCCATCGACCGGCCTAGGCTTGCCCTGCTGCTGCTTGTCGCCCTCCTCGGCGTGGGCATCTGGGCCTATCGCGGGGTCGGCGATTCGCTGCGCGAACTGCGCGCCACCTCCATGGTGACGCTGCTCAACACGCAAATCGAGGCGCTGGAGCAATGGATTGCCGAGGGGCGGCATGAAGCGGAGCAACTCGCGGCCGACGCGGAATTGAGCGCAACGGTAAGCCGGCTGATCCGCCACGGCGCCGGCGGCGAGGAGGGTGTCCGCATCATCGAACGCGTGCTGCAGGCCGCCGGAGGCATCGGCATCACTGCCGCGCATGTGATCGACGGCAAGGGAAAAATTCTCGCTTCGAGCGACGCGGCGCGTATCGGTCAGGCCGTGACCCCGGATTTCCTGGCCAACCTCGCCCCGGCCCTGGCCGGGCGTTCCATATTCATCCGCCCCTATCGCGGCGGCGCCATGGGCGCGAATCCCATGCAACTGGGTCGCGTCTGGGTCGCCGCGCCGATGCGCGACGCCAAAGGCAAGGTGCTTGCCGTGCTGGCCCTGGGTTCGCCGGCGGAAGCCGGCTTCGCCGACTTGTTCAAGGCGGCCCGCCCCGGCAGCAGTGGCGAGTCTTTTGCGTTCGACGCCGAAGGCTGGCTGGTTTCGGAAAGCCGTCACATCGAGGAACTGCGCAGCCGCGGTCTCGTCGCCGGGTCAGGCAAAGGCGCCGCGCCGCTGCGCCTCTTGGTCGCCCAGGCCGACACGGCGCCCCTAACGCGGCTGGCGGCCACGGCCATCGCGGCGCGCCTCGGCGAGGAATCGCAGCGCGCAGGCATACTGCTGGAGCCCTATGTAAGCTATCTCGACCGCGAGGTGATCGGCGCCTGGCGCTGGCTGGGCGAACTCGATCTCGGCGTGGCCGTGGAAATGGATGCCGCCGAAGCCTATGCGCCGCTGCGCTATCTGCAGATCGCCTACATGGTACTGCTGGCCATGATCCTGCTGGTGTGGCTGTCCGTGTTCCTCCCGGCCGAGACCCTCGATCGGCTGCTGCGCCGCAAGCCGGGGCAGCAGATCGGGCCCTACCGGGTGTTGCGCCAGATCGGCGCCGGCGCCATCAGCAATGTCTACCTCGCCGAGCACCGCATGCTCAAGCGCCCGGTGGCGCTCAAGGTGCTCAAGCCGCAGGCCTCCTCCGACGAATGGATCGCGCGTTTCGAGCGTGAGGTGCAGTCCACCAGCCTGCTGCGCCACCCCAATACGATCACCATCTACGAGTACGGCAGGGGGCCGAACGGCCTGTTCTATTACGCCATGGAATATCTGGAGGGCTTGTCGCTGGCCGACCTGGTCGAACGCTATGGCCCGGTGCCGCCCGCGCGCACCGCCTACATCCTGCGCCAGGCCTGCGCCTCGCTGTGGGAGGCGCATTCCTGCGGCCTGGTGCATCGCGACATCAAGCCGCAGAACATCATGCTGTGCGAAATCTCTGGCGAGCGCGATGTCGTCAAGGTGCTCGACTTCGGCCTGGTCAAGCAGGTTTCGGGCGTCGCCACGCGCGACCTGACCGGTTCCATGCGCATCCTCGGCACGCCGCTCTACATGTCGCCGGAACGCATCCGCAACCCGGCCGACGCCGATGCGCGCGCCGACATCTACGCGCTCGGCGCGGTCGGCTTTTACCTGCTCACGGGCAGGCGCCTGTTCGAAACCGAAACCGAGCACGACCTGACTTATCACGTGCTGCACGAAGCGCCGCGGCTGGCCTCGGACTGTTCGCCCTTCGCGGTGCCGGCGGAGCTCGATGCCCTGATCGGCCGCTGCCTGGAAAAGGACCCGGCGGCGCGCCCGCAGAACATCGCCGCAGTGGCCGGCGCGCTCGATGCACTGCTGGTGCATGCGCCCTGGACGCGGCGCCAGATCGACGCCTGGTGGGAAAAGAACTGGGTCGCGGCGGACAGCCCGGAGCGGCGCTTCTCGGCGACTCGGCCCTGACGCCATTCGCCGTCGCGGACTCTGATGAAGCCCCTGCGTAGCAGGCGGGCCAGCAAAAGACGCTGACCTCGCCGCTACGGATGTCTGCCGGGGATTCCGCTTCGCGGGCCGGCAAGCGCCAACTTTCAGGCCGAAGGCGGGATGTGGCGGAAGCGCTTGCGATACTCGCGCGGGCCGCTGCCGGTCCAGGCGCTGAAAGCGCGGTAGAAGGCGGCGGCGTCGGCAAAACCGAGATCGGCGCCGATGCAGCTCAGGGGGCGCGCGGTCTTGCTCAGCCAGTCGATGGCGAGCTCGCGGCGCAGGCCGTCCTTGATGGCGCGAAAACTGGTGCCTTCGTCTTCCAGTCGGCGGTGCAGGGTGCGCGGTGAAAGAAACAGGTGGCGCGCGATCGCCGGCAGGGTCGGCTGCTCGGGCAGGGCCGCGCGCAGGTGTTCGCGCACGCGCAAGGCCAGCGCGCGGTCGCGACGGTAGAGCGTGGTGATGCTGGCCGGCGCGTCGGCCAGAAAGCTGCGCAAGGCCGCCTCGTCGCGGCGCACCGGCAGCGCCAGCCACTCGGCCGGAAAGCGCGCTTCGAGGCGCGGCGCGTCGAAGGTGTAGCGCGGCGCGAAGACCAGTTCGTAGTCGGCCGCATGCAGCGGCGGCGGATAGGGAAAGCTGACTTCGTCGAGCGGCAGCGGGTGCGCCACCAGCCAGGCGGCGAGGCCGTGGATCATGCGCAGCAGCCACTCGTAGGCGAACACGCGGCCGGCAGCGCCGACCGGCAGCGCCTGTTCCTCGCTGATGACGATGACCGCGGCGTGTCCGCTGGTTTCCAGTTCCATTTCGAGGTCGTCAAGCACCACATGCAGGAAGCGCGCGATGCGTTGCAGCGCCTGCTCAAGAGTTGGCGCTGACAACACGGCGCGGCAGAGGAACTCGAAGCTGCCGCGGCGCAGCGGCCGCGAGAACAGCGCGAAACCCTCGTCGTCGAGGCTTTCGTTGATCAGCCGGTAAAGCGCGGCATAGCGCGCGACGGGAATCCGGGCGCTGCGCTCATGCAGCAGGTGTGTGGCAATTCCTGCACGGTCGAGCAAGGCCTCGGCGGTCAGACCGGCCCTCGAAACACCCGACAGAATGCCTCTGACGAAGCCCATGGCGACGGTCGGCGGGCTTCCGGCAGACCTTCGGGAGGGTGGTGTGGCTCTGGACATAATGGCAAATTATGCATAGTTATCGTCGTTTTGTGTCATGGCGGCGCCAGCGCCCATTGCCTATGATGCAAGTTCTGCCGCACACCCTGGAGCTGTCGCCATGACCGATCTGAGCATTGCCGCCAAGCTGGTGCCCTACAAGCCCAAGCACAAGGTGCGCTTCGTCACCGCCACTTCGCTGTTCGACGGCCATGACGCCTCGATCAACATCATGCGGCGCATCCTGCAGTCCACCGGCGCCGAAGTGATCCATCTCGGCCACAACCGTTCGGTCGAGGAGATCGTCAATGCGGCGCTGCAGGAAGATGCCCAGGGCATCGCGGTGTCGTCCTACCAGGGCGGCCACGTCGAGTTCTTCAAGTACATGATCGACCTGCTCAAGAGTCGCGGCGGCGAGAGCATCCAGGTCTTCGGCGGCGGCGGCGGCGTGATCGTGCCGGCCGAGATGAAGGAACTGCACGACTACGGCGTGGCCCACCTGTACTCGGTCGAGGACGGCCAGAAGATGGGCCTGCAGGGCATGATCAACGACATGGTGATGCGCTGCGACCTCGACTTGAGCCGCCGCGCGCCGCAGGAACTCAAGGCGCTCGAAGTCGCCGATCGCGCCGAGCGCCTGCGCAATCTGGCGCAGATCATCACCGCGCTGGAAAACGGCGCCTGGCCGGAGAAGGCGAAGAAGGCGCTGCATGAGAAAGCTGCCGTATCACCAGCGCCAACTCTCGGCATCACCGGCACCGGCGGCGCCGGCAAGTCCTCGCTGACCGACGAACTGATCCGCCGCTTCCGCCTCGACCAGGACGACTCCCAGAAGATCGCCGTGATCTCGATCGATCCCTCGCGCAAGCGCACCGGCGGCGCGCTGCTGGGCGACCGCATCCGCATGAACGCGATCCAGCATCCGAACATCTATATGCGCTCGCTGGCCACGCGCGACACCGGCAGCGAAATTTCCAAGGCCCTGCCCGACGTGATCGCCGCCTGCAAGGTGGCCGGCTTCGACTTCGTCGTGGTCGAAACCTCGGGCATCGGCCAGGGCGACGCCGCGATCGTGCCGCTGGTCGATGTTTCCTTGTACGTCATGACGCCCGAGTTCGGCGCCGCCTCGCAGTTGGAAAAGATCGACATGCTCGACTTCGCCGACTTCGTCGCGATCAACAAGTTCGACCGCAAGGGCGCGGAAGATGCGTTGCGCGACGTGCGCAAGCAGTACCAGCGCAACCGCGAGCGTTTCGGCGAAAAGCCCGAGGACATGCCGGTGTTCGGCACCATGGCGGCGCGCTTCAACGACGATGGCGTCACCGCCCTGTACCAGGCGCTGGCGCCGCGCCTGGCCGAGCGCGGGCTCAAGTTCGGCAAGAGCCGGCTGCCGGCGGTGAGCGTCAAGGCCTCGTCGGCCGGCCGCGCCATCGTGCCGGCCGACCGCGTGCGCTACCTGGCCGAGATTGCCGACAGCCTGCGCGGCTATCACAAGCACATCGGCGAGCAGGCGCTGCTGGCGCGCGAACGCCAGTCGCTGAAGACCGCCAAGGCCATTTTCGAGGGCTGCAAGAAGAACGCTGCTGATTTTGACGAGCTGATCGCCTGGAAGGACGGCCAGCTCACGCCCCACGCCCGCAAACTGTTGGCGATGTGGCCGGACATGAAGAAGGCCTATGCCGGCGACGAATACGTGGTCAAGATCCGCGACAAGGAAATCCGCACCGGCCTGATCCACGAGACGCTGTCGGGCACCAAAATCCGCAAGGTCGCGCTGCCGCGCTTCGACGACGAAGGCGAACTGCTCAAGTTCCTGATGCGCGAGAACGTGCCCGGCTCCTTCCCCTACACCGCCGGCGTGTTCGCCTTCAAGCGCGAGAACGAAGACCCGACCCGGATGTTCGCCGGCGAGGGCGATGCCTTCCGCACCAACAAGCGCTTCCTCAAGGTTTCCGAAGGCATGCCGGCCAAGCGTCTGTCCACGGCTTTCGACTCGGTCACGCTGTACGGCTGCGACCCCGATCCGCGCCCGGACATCTACGGCAAGATCGGCAACTCGGGCGTCTCGATTGCCACGCTGGACGACCTCAAGGTGCTCTACTCGGGCTTCGATCTGTGCGACCCGGCGACCTCGGTCTCGATGACCATCAACGGCCCGGCGCCGATGATCCTGGCCATGTTCCTCAATGCCGCGGTCGACCAGCAGATCGAGAAGTTCCGCGAGCAGAACGGCCGCGAGGCGACCGAGGACGAGGCCGACAAGATCCGCGCGTGGACGCTCTCGTCGGTGCGCGGCACGGTGCAGGCCGACATCCTCAAGGAAGACCAGGGCCAGAACACCTGCATTTTCTCCACCGAGTTCGCGCTGAAAATGATGGGCGACATCCAGGAATATTTCGTCCATCACCAGATCCGCAATTTCTACTCGGTCTCGATTTCCGGCTATCACATCGCCGAAGCCGGCGCCAATCCGATCAGCCAGCTCGCCTTCACCCTGGCCAACGGTTTCACCTACGTCGAGACCTATCTGGCGCGCGGCATGCACATCGACGACTTCGCCGGCAACCTGTCCTTCTTCTTCAGCAACGGCATGGACCCGGAATACTCGGTGATCGGCCGCGTCGCGCGTCGCATCTGGGCCGTGGCGATGAAGAACCGTTACGGCGCCAACGAGCGTAGCCAGAAGCTCAAGTACCACATCCAGACTTCCGGTCGCAGCCTGCATGCGCAGGAGATGGATTTCAACGATATCCGCACCACGCTGCAGGCGCTGATCGCCATCTACGACAACTGCAACTCCCTGCACACCAATGCCTACGACGAGGCGATCACCACGCCGACCGAGGAAAGCGTGCGCCGCGCCATGGCGATCCAGCTCATCATCAACCGCGAATGGGGCGTGGCGAAGAACGAAAACCCGAACCAGGGCGCCTTCATCATCGAGGAACTGACCGACCTGGTCGAGGAAGCCGTACTCAAGGAATTCGAGGCCATCGCCTCAAGAGGCGGCGTGCTCGGCGCTATGGAAACCGGCTATCAGCGCGGCAAGATCCAGGAAGAGTCGATGCACTACGAGCACAAGAAGCACGACGGCTCCTACCCGATCATCGGCGTCAATACCTTCCTCAATCCGCACGGCTCGGGTGTGGCCAGCGAGATCGAACTGGCGCGCTCGACCGATGACGAAAAACAGTCGCA
>JACPUD010000128.1 GCA_016192435.1 Rhodocyclales bacterium
GTCATCCAGCATCACCACCTGCGGCGGCTCGCAGAGCCCGCGCAGGGCTTCGATGCGCGCCGCCAGGGGAATGTCGCGCGGCCCGTCCGATTCCGGCAGATGCAGCACCACCTTGGCCGGCTGCAGGCCGTTGGCCAGCGCACAATCGAACAGGTCGGAGACGATGTTGCTGGCGCCGAAAATCACCAGCCGGCGCGGCGCGGATGGCTTCATGGGCGCGGCGCCAGACCGAGGCGGCTGCGCACCTGATCCGCGCTGGCCAGCGCCGCCGCCTGGTCGACGATGCGCTGCGCCAGCTGCTGGTTGGTGGCAAGCCGCGCGCGCGCTTGGTCTTCCAGAGTCAGACTGGCGGCCCGCGCATGCAGGTGCAGCATGGTCACGCCGAGCGCGCAGTAACGCGCGCAGTCCGCCGCCACCTCTTCCGCGCGCAAAGGCACATGCGGCGTTTGGGCGCGGGTCGGCAGCAGCCCGGTGGGCGCGAGATTGAGGATCAGTGCTTCCATGTGAAGCAACGCCAATAGACGAAATACACAAATGAGTGCGCCCTGTGACTTTCGACGTCTGCCCCCGAAGGCAAATCCCAGGCGGGCAAAGCCAAAGCGAGCGAACCAGGAACCCCCCGCGAGGGGGCGAAGGCGGGGTTTCGCGAAGCACTGCTTCGCGCCGCCGCAGCCGGCAGGCTGTGCAAAGCCTGCCGTGGACGGAAAGGGGGGCGGGCGTTCAATTCGCTGTTGCGTTGTTTCATCGTCAGGGGTGCTTCATTGGCGGCATGAGCGTAAGCTCATTCTGCCACGACCGGACGGCGATCCTGTGTCGAGCGGCTGCAGCCCCGCCTTGGGTCTTTGCGGCGCTCACCCTGAATTCAGGTCGCGCGATTCCGGTAGCGTATCGAGATCGAATTCCAGCACAGTCCACTGCCCGATGTCGGGCGCACCGAAGGCGTGGCGCTTGGGCACTGTCCCGACAATACGGTGCCCCCGTCCGACCAGCCAGTTTATGGTTTCGGGACGATCGGATTCGCTGCGTATGGTCCGCACGCCGCGGGCGCGCATTTCGTGGCGCACCGCCAAAGCCAGTTGGTCGCCGACACCGCGGCCGTGATAAGCCGGATCGACGCCGAGGCTGGCGCCCTCGGCAAGATGCGGCGAATGCTGAATGAAACTGCAAACACCGACAATCTGCTCGTCATCGAGTGCAACATAGGTATTGTCGACGATGACTTCGGTGCGCTCCGGCACCGGTACTTCGCGCGAGGGCGCGAGCGGTGCAATGTTCCAGTGCGCGAGCAACCGCATCACCGGCGCCAAATCGGAAGGCTGCATTCTGCGGATCGCTATGGTCATGGCGGCAAGCTCAGGCGACGGTCTCATCGTCCGCCGCGACCAGCGAAACGATGTCCTCATACTTCATGCTGGGCGGTCTCCTGATTTCTGCAACCGGCGTCAGCGTCACGGCAAACGGATATCCGAGCGCATCCCGGATGGCCGCGATCAGCGCGCGCTCTTCCTCGGCCTGCAAGCCACGTTCGGCGACGAAGCGCGCTTCGACCATGCCGCGCGTGTGCTGAATGATCTGCAACTGGCGGATCGAGGCGGCGGCGTAACGCATCTCGGGAAAACTCGGCCAGTAACGCCGCCCGTCGGGCAGCGTCAGCATGTTGCGGCTGCGGCCGAGAATGCGCGTGAGCACCGGCAGGCCGCGGCCGCAAGCGCAGGCGGCGCCGACTTCGGCGTAGTCATCGAGCGCATAACGTAGCAGCGGCATGGCGAAGTTGTGCAGCGTGGTGACGACGACGCGTCCGACCGCGCCGGGAGCGCAGGGCCGGCCTGCCGGGTCCAGGATCTCGATCAGCAGATGCTCGGACTGGAGATGGTAATGCTCATGCCCGGGGCATTGCAGCGCGATGTAGCCGACCTCCTCCGCACTGTAAACGTCGACCACGCCGACACCCCACGCTTCGCGGCAAAGCGTGCGCAGATCGTGGGGCAGGGCTTCGCCGAAGCTGCGCACTTGCCGCAGCCGGGGCAGCTTGACGCCTTCCCTGAGCGACAGCCGCGCCAGCTCACGCAGGTTGGTCGGGTGGCTCAGCAGGTAGTCGGGGTTGTGCTGCTGCAGCCACTCCAGTTGCTGCGCGGGATCGGCGCGGATGTTGAGCAGCGCGCTGGGGCCGGTGGCGAAAAGGGCATCGGTGGCGGGACCCCATCCGCGCATTTCCATGTCATTGACCCGGCTGCGGATCGCGCACAGCTTGCCGGCAAATTCGCGGCGATGCCAAAGATGATCGCGCAGTGTCTGCGCGAGCCAGAAGTTCGTGTCGAGCTGGGTGCCGAAGACGCGCAGCGGTTCGCCGCTGGACCCGCTGGTCTTGTGTTCCACCAGTTCGCCGTGTCCGCGCGGCGGCGCTTGCGACAGCAGCGCCGCGCCCTGCCTCTGGACATCGCGCCGCGTCAGCAAGGGCAGGCGCGCGAACGCGGCGGGATCGATGTCGCGGTCCGGGTCGATGCCGGCCGCGCGCAGTCGGTCGCGGTGGTACGGCACGGTTTGCGCGGCATGCGCCAGTACTTCGCGCAGTTGCCTGAATTGCTTCGCTTCGATCTGCGCAAGCGGCAACCACTGGCTGTGCTCGAACTGATACTGCAGTGCGAGCAATGCGGCGCCTTCGGGCGACGGTATGCCCGGCCAGCTGACGCCGAAGACCGCACTTTTCAGTTCGTGGCTGGCTGCGAATCCCATGTGTCGGCGCAGTATAGCCAAACACCGCCGCGCCGCTATCCGCGAACGGACTCGCCGGTTCCTGCCCGAGGCACCGGCATGGGCGCGACGCCGCCTTCAGTCGATGGCGCTGCCTCCCGGCCATGCCGCCGGGCCATGCCGCCGGGCCGGAGGCATCAAACGCCGTTCTGCCGCAGCCACGCCAACAGCCGCTTCCAGCCGTCCTCCGCCGCGTCCTTGCGATAGCTCGGCCGGTAGTCGGCATGGAAGGCATGCGGCGCATCGGGGTAGACATGAATCTGCGACTTGCTGCCGCCCTTCTGCAGCGCGTCCCGCATCGATTCCACGTCATCCATCGGGATGCCCTGATCCTTGCCGCCATACAGGCCGAGAACCGGCGCCTTGATCTGCGCCGCGAGATCCAGAGGATATTTCGGCGTGCGCTCGTTGATTTCGCCGTCCAGCCTGCCGTACCAGGCGACACCCGCCTTGAGCCCGGGATTGTGGGCGGCATACAGCCAGGTGATGCGCCCGCCCCAGCAGAAACCCGTGATCGCCAGCCTTGCGGAGTCGCCGCCATTCCCGGCGGCCCATGCCACGCAGGCGTCGAGGTCGGCCATCACGCCGGCGTCGGGTGTCTTGGCGATGATGTTGGTCAGGATGTCGGGGATATTGGCGATCTTGCGCGGATCGCCGTAGCGCACGAAAAGTTCGGGGGCGATTGCCAGGTAGCCCTGTTTCGCCAGACGCCGGCAAACGTCGGCAATATGCTCATGAACGCCGAATATTTCGGAAACCACCAGGACGACCGGCGCCCTCTTCGCATCCGCCGGCGCCGCCCGGTAGGCGACCATCGCGCCATCCTTGACCGGCACCTTTATCTCGCCGGCGAGCAAACCCTGGGTATCGGTCGTGATGACCGACTGCGCCAGCGTCGGCTGCACGGCCAGCGCGAAGCCGGCGCCGATGGCGGTGGCGATGAAGCTGCGGCGGTCGAGGGTTTCCGCCGGCAGCAGGCTGTCGAACTGCGCCTGGTTGTCGGGATTCATGACCGCCTTCTGCTGGGACGTGTTCATGCAGGTCTCCTTGGTTTGGGTTGGGAATCGGTATCCTACCGCTCCATCCGGCGGGACGGACATATCCCGGAATATCGTCCCGCCCTGCGTGGCGGGGACATATCCCGGGATACCGTCCCCGCCCTGCGTGGCGGGGACATAAAATGCGGGAGCATCGGAATCCATTCAACGAGGACATCATGACGACACCACCGCTCAGCCGCTATCCCGTCCCCAAGCTGGAGGACCTCCCGGACGACATCCGCGCCCGCATCCTCGAAGTGCAGGAAAAATCCGGCTTCATTCCCAACGTATTTCTCGCGCTGGCGCATCGTCCCGCCGAATGGCGCGCCTTCTTCGCCTACCACGACGCGCTGATGGAGAAGGACAGCGGTCTGTCCAAGGCCGAACGCGAAATGATCGTGGTCGCCACCTCGAACGCCAACGGCTGCCAGTACTGCGTCGTGGCCCACGGCGCCATCGTGCGCATCCGCGCCAAGAACCCCCTGCTCGCCGATCAGGTCGCCGTGAATTACCGCAAGGCCGATCTGAGCCCGCGCCAGAAGGCGATGCTCGATTTCGCGATGAAGGTGGCGCTCGACTCGGCCGCCATCGGCGACGCCGATTTCGACGCGCTGCATGGGCACGGCTTCAATGACGAAGATATCTGGGACATCGGCGCCGTGGCGGCCTTCTTCGGTCTCAGCAACCGCATGGCCAACATGACCGGAATGCGGCCGAACGACGAGTTCTACCTGATGGGGCGGATACCGAAGCAGAAGTAGGCACGATCACGACGCGGCTACCCGCGACCACCGTCCATGCCATCTAATCCGTCCGCCGTGCCCAAGCCCTGTGTGGTCTGGCTGACCGGCCTCAGCGCCGCCGGCAAGACCTCGATCGCCGAAAGCCTGCAGGACACGCTGCGGGCGCGCGGCCTGCATTGCTACCTGCTCGACGGCGACATGGTGCGGCGCGGCCTGAGCCGCGATCTCGGCTATACGGACAGGGATCGCCAGGAACATATCCGCCGCGTCGGCGAAATCGCCCGGCTGTTCCTCGATGCCGGATTGATCGTGCTGGTCGCCCTGATCTCGCCCTTTCGCGCGGAACGCAATGCGGTGCGCGCCCTGTTCGGCGAAGGGCAGTTCGTCGAGGTCTTCGTCAATACGCCGCTGGCGATCTGCGAACAGCGCGACCCCAAGGGGCTCTACCGACGTGCCCGGGCTGGCCAGGTGCCGCTGTTTACCGGTATCGACTCGCCCTATGAAGTACCGGAACAGCCCGAAGTGGTGCTGCCGGCGCACGAGATCGGCATCGAAGACTGCGTGGCGCGGCTGCTCGACTTCCTGCAGCGCCGCGGAAACATTCCGCTCAGGGACGCACCATGAGCACGTTGCAGCGACTGCTGGCGGTGTTGTACCAGAATGACAACTTGGCATATTGCTCGAACAGGTCGGGCGGCAGGATGGTTTCGCGCGGCTCCAGGCTGACCTTGCGCCGTACCTTGTGCAGCCCGGCCAGCCCCAGTCCCTCGTCATAATCGGGCGTGTCGAACTGCAGGTTGTCGTAATCGTGGGGAAAGGCTTCCTCGCCGAGAAACTGGTAGATTAGCGGTATCACATGGGCGGGCCGCTGCACCAGCAGATCGTAGTCCACCACCAGCATGGCCCTACCCTGCTCGCTGTAATAGGCTTCCTTGAGTCCCGAATAGGCCAGACCGACCAGGCGGTTGCGCTGGGCCAAGGTTTCGGTGCGGGTGAACACCGTGCTGCGTTCCGCATCGTTGCCGAACAGCGCGGTGTTCTCATACGGATTCTTGCGGTACAGGCGCTCGATGCTGTCCATCACCCAGGCGACGTTGCGCACGCAGGCAATCACTTTGGCTTGCGGAAACAGGTCGAGCAAGGCCGGCAGGCGCGCCGTCCAGGTCCGGTTGGTGTCGAACACCACCTGCCTGGTGGCCGGCAGGTCGGCATAGTAGGACTCGAACAGCCCAAGCAGCAGGCGGCGACGCTGGCTGATGCTGACCTGCGCGGCCCACTCGCTACCGACACTGACCTGCGTCACCAAGGATGAAAAAAAGGCGGCCAGCGGACTGCTGACCCCGGCATGAAAGCGCGGGTTCTGGCTCAGGATCGCCGACAGGAGGGTCGACCCGGAGCGGGGCAGGCCCGAGATGAAATGAAAACGCTGCACGCTGCGGAACGTCAAGAGTTGACGCTGGCGCTACGGCGCTGATCGCGGGCCAGGGATAGCGCTTCGCGCGCAGAGGCTTTGCCGACCTGGGACGGCGCTTCGCGCGCAGGGGCTTTGCCGACCTGGGATTCCGCTGCGCGGGCAGGTCACATCTTGCATTCTTCGGTGCCGCCCTTGCCGATGCCTTTGCCGCTGCCCTTGTTCTGGGCGATCGAACTCGGCATGGTGACCTGTATGCCCTGCTGCGGCGGGACGATCGCCGGCGGTGTATTGGGGTTGGGCACGAAGCCGAACTGTCCGGCACTGACCTGTACCGTCCCGGCGGGATTGCTCAGCGTGATGGCGCCATTCGTCACGTCGACATGCAAGCCGTTCGGAGGCGGCGTGCCGCCGGTGGTGGGTACTCCGCCGCAGTCGTTCTGGCACAGCAGGGCACCGAAATGCGTGCCGCGAATACCTATGGTCGCCGTTTCGGTGGCGAACTTGACCTTTTCCCGGCTGCGCTTGCCGATCAAGCCGGTGACGGCCCGCAGGCCGCCCTTGAACATGCTCATCACAATGTTGTCGGTTTCCGGTTTGGCGGCGTTATACGCATAGTTCTCAATTTTCAGCTGGGTGCCGGGACGCAGCACCACTTCGCCGCCGTCGACAAACTTCAGTCGGGCATAGGTTTCGGCCTCGGTGCTCAGCGTGTCGCCTTCCGCCACATCGGACTTGACCGCGAGCAACTTGCTGGTGCCATCCGCGCGCTTGGCCGAAAGCGTGCCCGACAGATGCGTGATCTGGCCCACCATGGCCGCCTGGGCGGCAGGCATCCAGGCCAGGCCGAGGGCCAGTACGATCAATGCGGTTTTCATCGCAGTGCGTTGCGGCCTAGGTGCACTGTGCGACTTTTTTCTGCGCTGGCTTTTCATCTTTCTTCTCTTCCTTGGCTTCGTCCGACTTCTTGTCCTTCTTGTCCTTCTCGTCCTTCTTCTCGTCCTTCTTCTCGTCCTTGCTGCCCTCGTCCGTGGCCGATGCGGTGGTCCCGTCGTCCGTCTTCGTCCCGCTCGACGGCTGATCGCCGGTCGTGTCCGTGCCGCCGGATTCGCCGCCGAAACTGCTTTCGGTGCCACCCGTGGTCGCGGTGGGATCGAGCAGCGGCTGGGTCGGATCGGTCTTGGCGAGTTCGGGCTCCGGCAACGCGGTTTCGATCGGCGTTTCCTTGGGCGCGGGCGGCTTGCAAAGATCGGGGTTGGCAACGCAGGGATCGACTACCGTCGTTACCGGCCTCAGCGTCAGCTCCAGTCCGTTGCCCGGCGTCGCCGGCGTGACGACGCCATTGACCACCACGAACAGCCCGCTGCCAGGCGAGCCGTCGGTCACCACGCCGCTGCTGTCGCGGTTCGGGAAGGCGAGATGGATGGTGGTCGGCATGCCCGCCAGCACATGTCCGCCGCTGGCCATCGAAAGCAGGGACGTGGCGCCGCTGTGGGTCAGCCGGACATCGTTTCCGGCGTGGAGAAAGGCGCCGCCGGCGAGCAGGATGTCGCCCGAGACGAAACCGACAATGTCGACCGGGGCGAACAGGCCGCCGCCATAGGCATTGATGCCGCCGAGATTGAATTCCAGGTTGCCGACGCTGGCGACGACGTAGCCGCCAAGGTTCAGCGTTCCGCTTCCTTCCGTTGCGCCGCGCAGCAGCACGTTGGCGCCGCTCAGCCGCGTCGTGCCCGCGCCGATGTTGATCGCCGAGCCGAAAACTATCGCGTCATTCACCGCATGGGCGGCACCGCCCAGCAGATTGACGGTCGGCGCCGCGAGGACGATGCTGTCCGCATCTACCAGGTTATTGACGTTGAGTACGCCACCCGCGGCAAGGCCGAGCGCCCCGCTGGCGGACAGAGAGCCGTCGATGTTCAGTTCGCTGCCGGCCGAGAGCGTCACGCTGCTGCCGGAGAGGACGCTGCCGCCCTGATAGTTGAGATTGCCGGACAGCGCCGAGACATTGATCGCGCCGGCCCCGCCGTAGGTGCTGAACGAGCGGGCGGAATCCAGCGTAAGGTCGCTGCCGCTATGGGTGAACGTGACGCGGCTGTTGGCCGTGGCGCCGTCGTCAAGGTTGATGTAGGTGGGTTCGACGCTGCCGGTATTGGCTATCTCGATGCCGCCGCTGCTGCTGTTGAAAATATTCGCGTAAATGGAAGCAACGCCGTGGGTATTGGCGCGAATCGCCCCGGTCGCCGAGATATCCACGCTGCCGTATGCGGCGTCGAGCCCGCTGACGTTGACGTGCTTGTCGGCGAATGCCTGTCCGCTCTGGCCGGGGTAGTCGTAACCGGCGTTGATCACGACCGGTGCCGTGCCATCGACGGCTATCGCCCCCAGCAGGTCCACGTTCCCGGCCGCGTAGGCGTAGAAACTGTTATTAGTGTTGACATGCAACTGGCCGCCCGCCTCCTGGCGGATGTTGCCCAGACTGTCGTCGGCCGTTCCGCGGTTGGCAATGATTTCGACATGCCCGCCATTGATGACGCTGCCCGCGCCAAAACTGACGTCGCCGCCGTAAGCGCTTTGGTAGTAGGGATAGCCTGAGACGGTGCGATTGTCCAGGCCGGCGTAGATGTAAAGATTACCCGCCAGGACCTGGGCGCCCAGGCTGACGTTGCCATCGGCATAGAGGCCGATATCGCCGCTGTACAGGGAACCGCCGTTCTGGACGATGTGGCCATTGCCCACCGTGCCGGAACTGCCGGAGTATGCATACAGATTGACAAAGCTGTTGAAGTAGAGGTCGCCGCCCAGGGTGATGTTGCCGCCATAGGGCGTGCCCACGACATCTGCGAAACCGGAGCGGATCGAACCGCTGCCGCCATAGGCGCTGGTACTGCCGTTGAGGGTGACGTTGCCGCCGCCTTCGATGGTGATACTGCCAGAGGCACTGGAAATGCTGCCGGTGCTCTGCGTGATGTTGCCGTTCGCCCCGCTGCTGTCCCCTGATTCGGCCGCCAGCCAAACGCCATACTGTGCCGCAAGCGTACCGCTGATCGTCAGGTTGCCGCCATTGGGAGACGGGCCGCTGTAGCCGTATTCGCCGGCCAGCTGGTAGCCGGCGCGTGCAGTCAGCTGGCCGGAACTGGCGCTGACCACACCGGCAAGGTCGATCGATCCGCCGCCAACGATGTCGGTATTGCCGCCCAGGATGCTGCTGCCGGCGCTTTGCGTGATGTTGCCGTTGGCGCCGCTCTGGTACCCGACTTTGGCGGCGATATAGACATTGCCGGACCCGGCATCGATGGTGCCGCCCAGCGTCACGTTGCCGCCGTAAGTCGTCGCTTCGCTGTAGCCATAGGCGGAAGCGCCCGCAGTGATGGAAATACTGTTCGGGGACGCCAGGACCACGCTGCCATTGAGCGCGACGTTGCCGCCGCCCATTATTTCTATGCCGCCGTAGGCCGATGAAATACTGCTGCCGGCGCTTTGCGTGATGTTGCCGTTCGCTCCGCCGCTGTAGCCGGACTCGGCCGCCAGTTTCACGCCGTAGTTCCCGGAAAGCGTGCCGCCTATCGCAAGATTGCCGCCATTGGGCGTCGGACTGCCATAACCATAGCCATAGCCAAACGGCCCTATTCCGCCGAGGCTGGCAGTCTGGTAACCGGCGTGCACCATCAATTCCCCTGCGGTGGCCGCCACCGTCCCGTCAAGACTCACCGTGCCGCCGCCGGCGATGCTGACGCCGCTGCCGACGATGCTGCTGCCGCTGTTTTGGGTAACATTGCCTTTGGCATACGTCTCATAGCCTACGTTGGCCACAAGGTTGATACCGCCAGAATCAGAACCGAGGCTGCCGCCAATGTTCAGATTGCCGCCGAACCGGCTGGCACCGCCGAATCCTTCACCCCCGTCAAAGCCGGCGCCGACGTCGATGCTGCCAGACGCAGTCACGCTGCCATTGAGCGTAACGTCGCCGCCGCCGGAAATATGAATGGCGCCGCCGGGAGCGCTGATGCTGCCGCTGCCGGCCAGAACGACTTGACCCAGGGTGCCGTCTGGTGCCTCGCTCGCTCGCAACGCGACACCGGAATTGCCCGAAAGGGTGCCTGCCACGAGGATATTGCCGCCGGAACCGCCCTCCCCGCCATCGGCAAGCCCGGCCAGACCCTCGATCATGCCGGTTCCGGCAGTCACGCTGCCGTCGAAGCTGGCGCTGCCTTCGGCATTGAAAAGCACGCCGCCGCCGTAAACGATGCCGCCGTAGCTCTGAATGATGTTGCCGTTCGTTGCCAGGGACTGGCCTGCGCCCAGCGTAATCTGGCCACCCGCCTTGATGCGGCTGCTGGCGGCGAGCATGAGATTGCCACCGCCGTATTCGCCGGCACGGAGCGTGACATTCGAAACACCGCTCGGGGTCTTCACGCCGATCAATGCACCGTAACCCGTCGCGCTGCCGATGGCGATGTCGCCGACCGCCAGCAAAGTGACATCGGTCGAAGTGGCACTGTCGGACTGGCTGCCTATCCTGACGCCGCGCGTCGCGCTGTCGGTGACGGTCAGCTTGCCCCCCGCCGCAATGTACACCGATGCGCCGTAGCTGGCGGAATCGCTGCCGATACCGACTTGACTGCCGTCGGCGACGATGCTGACGTTGCCGCCGGTGGTGATGGCAACGGACGCGGGGCCGTCGACCGACCCGATCATCACGGGCGCGGCACTGCCGCTGCCGGCCTTGACGTAGAGATCGCCGCCGATGTCGAGGTTGATCTGACCGCCTGCCTTGTTGCCGATATAGACGGCCCCGGCGAAGGGATCGCCGGCGTTGCTGCTGCCGCCGTACATGCTGAGATCGCCGGTGGTGGTGATGAACAGGCCGTTGCCGCTATCGCTGCCGATGCCGGCGCCGCCATAGGCCGCGCCGCCCCCATTGATGGTGATCGTCCCGGCATAGACGGTTTGCGTGCCGGAGCCGTTGTTGTTGATGCCTGCGTCATTGGAAAGCTGGAACACGTAACCGCCGTAACTGACGCCCGCGCCGCCGCCGCTGCCGCTGCCGCCCGTCAGGGTGATGTCAGGATTGCCGAAGATCAGCTGTGTCGTCGCCGAACTGTGATTGCTGATGCCGGCCCAGTTCTGCCTGCCGGCGCTGCCGCCGGTGATGCTGATCGCGCCGCCGTAGGCGAAATCCAGTGTCTGGGCGCCGATGCCGTTCTGGATGACGGCGTCGTTGCTGCTGCCGCGACAGAGCTCGCCGGCACCACTCGCATAACAGTCGGAACCGTAGTAGCCCAACACGCCGGTGCCGCTGCCGGCTTGCAGGATTACCGAGGCACCACCGTAGAGCGTCAGGATCTGGTCGCCGGACCCGGTGTAGACATCGCCGCCATAGGACTGCCCGTGCTGGATCCGCGCCGCGTTGTTGTAACTGCCCTGGCCGCCATAGACGCTGGTACTGGCGTCGCCGCCGCCCCGGATGTCGAGCACGCCGCCGTAGATCGTTATCGACTGGTTGCCGGTCGCCTGGATCTCGGCGGAATTGTCGTGCCCGGACGAACCGGCGTAGACCTTGACGGTACCGGCCGAAATATCCTGGATGCCGCCGGATTGGATCGTCACCGACGCGCCGTACATGGTACTGCCCGAATGGGTCGTATTGTTGGCGTTGCCCGCCTGCAGCAGAATCTGGTTGCCGACCTTGATCGTCTGGCTGGTATCGCCGCGCAGCACGACGCCGGGGCCCTGCGGACCGGAAATATTGCCGCTGCCGCCGAACAGGTTCAGGTCATGCCCTGCGCTGACGAACATGTTGCCGAACGACTGCACCCAGCTGCCGTAGGCGCCGTTGCTGCCGAGCGAGATGTCATTGCCGGCATGCAGATCGACGTACGACGAAGCATGAATCATCGAGCCGTTGATGGCGATATTGCCGGTGCCCGTGATCACGTCGGAACCGTAGTAGGTAGTGGCGCCATTCCAGCCGGCCAGCGCCCTGAAGCCGCCGCCGAGATTGATGTCGCTGCCGGTGATCGCGATGTCGCCCGTGGCGCCGGCGCCGCCATAGGCCGCCAGTATCAGGCTACTGATGCCACTGATCGAGGCGCCGGTCATGGTGATATTGCCGGCACCGCCGGAGCCGCCGTCGGTGCGTATCGTGACGTCGGTGGTGCCCAGCGCGGCACTGAGATCCTCGGCCCAGATTACGCTGTTGCCGGTCGGCGCGAAAGGCGCCGACCCGCTGGTGGGCATGCCGCCATATTGAAGGATGCTCACGTCGACCGGATCGAGCAACCAGTTGCCGGTCTTGCCGTTGGGAGCGCGTGTGTCCACCCGGGCGCCGGCGATATCCAGATATTGATGGCCCGAAGTCTCGACCAAGCCGCCGTCGCCGCCCAACGCTCCACCACGTGCGGAGATGCTGCCGTAAGCCTGAGTGGTGTCGTCAGCCCAGACGATCACCGTACCGCCAGCGCCAACTTCTGTGGCATCGGCCGTGAGCCGCGCGGCGGGGCCGAAATAACTGTTGCTGGCGTTTTGTATCTCGGGGTTCTTGCCCTGGTAATCGCCGCCGACCAGGATCTTGCCGCCGCCGTTGGCACCGCTGGCATCGATTTCGGCATTGTCCGTCACCGCGACGCGATTGCCGAGGACTTCGACGCTGCCGCCCTTGGTTCCCGTGGTGACGATGCGGCCGTTACCATCGACGTAGGCATCCTGGCTGGCCTTGAGGAAAATACGTCCGCCTTCATTGACCGCGCTGGAGGCACTGAGCGTGCCGCTGTTCTTCACGATGACGCCGGCGATGCCGATGCGGCCTGCTTCGGCCGTGATCTGGCCGAGATTGGTGGCATTGCCCGCGGCGCCGGTGATGTCGACCTTGACCCCCGGCGTGGCGCTGTCGATCAGGCTGACCGTGGCGCCGGCGGCAAGAATGGTTTCGCCGCCCGGCGTGGTGATGATGCCTTCGTTGCTGACGTTGCTGCCGATCAGGTAGACGCTGCCGCCGGCCGGTGTCCTGATTTCGCCCTGATTGATGACGTTCTGCGCGCTGCCGTCATTGACGAACAGATGGCGCCCGGCGAGGAAATCTTCATTGCGCACGGCCAGCGTGGAAGCGACGAAGCCGGCGGTATCGATGCGGCCGCCGGGGCCGACCATGATGCCTGCCGGATTCACCAGCCAGACGCGGCCGTTGGAACTGAGGGTGCCATAAATTGCCGTCGGATCGTTCAAGACCCTGTTGAGCACTGTGCTCGAAGCTGCGGTCTGGGCAAAATGGGTGGTCTCGCCGGCATTGATCGAAAATTTTTGCCAGTCGATGATGGCACCGTTGCTGTTGGTCACCGTAAGGACGTTGCCGGCCTGGCTGAAGGTGGCGGTGCCATTGACGACCGTGGGATTGAGCGGATTCGACAGCACGGGACCGGCGATGAAGCACGCGGCCACCGCCGCAACGCCAAGGCGCACCGATGTGGACAAACGGCGCTTGGGGGAAGGATTCTTGTAGCTCATGTTGCAAACTCCAGGGGCGGAACAGCCGCCCTTCCAGTTTTCGCTTATAACCCTAAAATGACGCACAAGCCAGGGCGTAATTCACACCCGGTGGGCCCAGCTCAGAACCCGTAGGCAATACCGAAATGGCCGCGGATGTCGCTCTCCAGCGCGATACTGGGTGCGCCGTTCGGCCAGAACCCGTCCATGACCCGCGCAATGTCCAAGCGAGCGCTTACGTCTTTATTGATGTTGTAGCGCAGGCCGACCCCCAGCGAAGCGATATTGACCTTCTGGTTGACCGATGGGTTGAGGTTGGAACCTTGGGCAAAATCATAAAAGACCAGCCACTTGAGGTTTCCAGGCAGGCCCAGGCTTGCCGCGATATCCGGCGAGTAGCCCTCGAGGTTGGCGAAATAACCCCGATCGACGGATACGGCGCGTTCGAGGAAGCCGCGCACCGCGGTCGAGCCCGCGACGCCCAGCCGCTCGCCGGCGGGCAGCGCATTGTTCGCGTGCTGGCCGCTTGCCGCGATGCGCAGCAGCCAATCGCCGGCCAGTGCCGTGGTGTAGCTGCCGCCAAAGCGCAAAGCGGTGAATTCATCCTTGGTCTGGTAGCCCGACGCCGCAGAGTAACGGTCATCGCCGCCCGGTGCGGCGGCGTAGACAAACCGGCTACCCATCGGAAACAGGTGATGCACCACGCCGACATTGAAGTCGATGGCCTGCCCGGGCTTTTGCCACTGCCCGCTATAGGTGGCCGAAACCGGACGGAAGGTGTGCGGCGTGCAGCCGGCGATGCCGAAGGGCGTCGGATTGCCGTTGATGGCGCAGCGGCTGTTCATGTACTTGTAATCAAGGCCGAACACCAGCCTGGAGGTGTATTCGCCGGCGCGCGGGAAAATATGGTTGTAGCGGAAACCGAACACCTCGCCCTTGCCGTTGATCCCGAGGCCGGTGCCGAGGGTCGGCGACGTGGACGGCGTATCGGTGCTGGAATTGCCGTAGATGAAGTCGATGCTGTCGCCCAGCGCATACAGGGGCAAACGGTAGCCGATACTGAAGATATCGACCTTGACGCCGTTGCCGTCTTGCCAGGGCAGGACCCGGTTGCCGAGGATCTTCATGCCGCCTGGAGGATCGAGCGCCGTGGTGTAGGCCAGCGTCAGCACTTGGTCGCTGTTGCCGAGATTCGCATTCTGGTAGGCGACGCCGAGCCTATGCTTGCCGCTGGCCTTGGTGCCGGTGTTGTCCAGGGTCAGATAGAGCCGGTCCGGGTCTTCTTCCTTGACCTCGACCCTGGCATTGACCTTGCCTTCTTCCTCGCTGACGCCCAACGTCACTTCGACCTGCTTGGCCGGATTCTCGTTGCTGAGCTGGACGTTTTCTGAAAGCTTGCGCATGTTGGGCGCGCTGCCCTCCTTCAGGTCGGGCAGGCTGGCGCGGACATTGGCATCATTGAAGTACTTGTTGCCGGTGATGGTGACCTTGCCGATCACGCCTTCGCTGACCTGCAGCCGAACCACGCCGGTGGTCAGTTCCTGCTCGGGCACATAGACCTGCACGGTGCCGTAACCAAGGCGGCGAAATTCGCCTTCGAGGGCCTCCAGCGCTTTCTGCACATCGCCATAGTTTCTGCGCTGACCGACAAAAGGCGCGACCAGTTCCTGCGTCCGTTGCGCCGGCAGGATCGAATTTCCTTCGATCTGGAAGCGCACGATATCGAAACTGGCATCCTGCCCGATCGCGTGATTCAGCGCGCCGGCCGCCAGGATAATGACGGCAGCCAAAACCCTGGCTATCGCATTCTTCATTGGGTAATCCTCAGGAAAATCATTGTCATTTATTCTGACCGCGCAAGCTGCCCTCGCCTAACGAACGCTAACAGAAGGACAGTCTATCAGCAACCGCTTAAACACTGCGCCCTGCCTTGGATACCGCGCGGCGTTGCTTGCGCGCCACGCCCGTCGGTGCGCGGCGCGTGTTCCCTGCGGCCGCGGTCAGCGCTGTCGATCACGCGGGATAGCCCGCGGCTCATGCAGCGGAGGGTTGCCGAGCTGGGTGTCGAGACGCAGGTGCAAAGCATCCGGCTCTGGCGCAAATGGTCGCTGGGCGACGCCAGGAGCCTTGCCCAGCCATATCCCGCAGGCGATACCGATCACCAGGGCCAGAGCCGTGCCGGCGAGCAGGCGCGGCGCAAATCGCGGCGCCCGACGCGAGGAATCCGCCCCGCCCTGTGCCGCGACAGGCGGTGGCGACTTTGAACTTGTCGCAAGGTCCGCGGCGACCTGTTGATGGCTGGCTGCGGCGGCGAGCGCGTCGGCTTCCGCCGCGGCGCGTTCGCCAGCCGCAGTCGCGCTGCGCTGCGCCTCGGCCAGAGCACGCTGCTCGGCTTCGATACGGGTTTGCGCGGCGGCTTCCGCCTGTCGCTCGGCGCGCGCCTGTTCTGCTGCCAGATCGGCCGCGCTGCGATCGGCTTCGACCCGTTCCGACGCGAGTCGGGCGAGTTCATCTTCGGTCCTGGTGCGTGCCGCTGCCGCACTGGTCAGTTCCGCCGCAGCGCCGGCCCGGGTACGGGCCTCCGCCAAAGCCTGCTGCTCGGTCTCGATGCGAGCGCGCAGGGCTGCTTCGGCGAGGCGTTCGGCCTGCGCCTGCTGCAGCGCCGCCTCCGCTTCGGCCGCTGCACGCTCGGCCTGCGCCGCAGCGGCCTTGCGCTCGGCTTCCAGGCGCGCAGCGGCGCCACGAC
>JACPUD010000122.1 GCA_016192435.1 Rhodocyclales bacterium
CCGCCGTTGCCGCAATGAGGGATACGACTTCGAAGCAACAGCGACGTGTTTGCCAAGAAGGTATTGCACGCCGTCGGCACTCAGGCGAGTCCCGCGTGCACTCGGGAACACAATCGCGTCGGTTTTGTCGGGGATCTCCCGCAACCAAGCCCTGAGCACGGCGACGGTCTGCCTAGTCAGCGGCGTGGCGCGTTCCTTGCGTCCCTTTCCGAGCACTCGGATGTGGGCACCGCGGTCAAGGATCACCGCATCGCGACGCACGCCGGTGAGTTCGGATAGGCGCAGTCCGCACTGAACGGCCACCAGGAGCATGGCGTGATCACGCCGTCCGGACCAAGTGCGTGGATCGGGGGCGGCAAGCAAGGCCTCAACTTCCGCTCTTGTCAGGAAACCGACCTGAGCCCGCGTAAATCGCTGGTTGGGGATGGCCAGCACCCGCTGGATTTGGGCCGCGTGCGCCGGTGCCTCAAATGCGGCATAGCGGAAGAAGGAGCGGATGGCGGTCAAGCGCAGATTGCGGCTGCGAGCGGCGATGCCGCGCCGGTCCTCCATCTCATTCAGGAACGCGGCAATCAACGGCGCGTCGATCTGCTCGAACGCCAATTGGCTGGGCGGCTTGCCGAGCTGTGCCTGGGCGAAGTGCAGCAACAGGCGAAAGCTGTCCCGATATGAACCGATCGTGTGCGGACTGGCCCGGCGCTGCTGCATCAGCCGCTGGGTGAAGAAGCCCTCCAACAGCGCCGGGAAACTCACCGTGGTGCTCATGGCTGTTGCTCCCAGCGTCGTTCGAGGCGCGCAACCGCCTGTGCCATCAATTCTGGGCAGGCGCTGAGATACCAGTAGGTGTCGGCGACATGAACATGGCCCAGGTATGTCGACAGCACCGGCAAGCGGCGTTCAGCGTCCTCGCCCGACCGATACCATTGCAGCAGCGTCTGGACCGCAAATCGATGGCGAAAGTCGTGCAGGCGTGGGCCGTGACTGGCGCCGACAGCGCGCAGACCAACCCGGTGCGACAGCTTGTAGAAGGTTCGATGGACATCACCGACATCCAAGTGATGCCCTCGACCTGTAACGAAGAAGAAGGCAGATGGGTTGCGGTCTGCAACGCAGCGATCCCGGTGGGCTCGATATTGTGCGAGCACTTCTTGCGTCGACCGATGGATCGGTACCAGGCGGGATTTGCCGAACTTGGTGCCGCGGATCGTCAGCAAGCCGTCCTGGAGATTGACATCCTCGAGCTGCAGGCGGATCGCCTCACCGATCCTCAAACCCGTCACGCTCAGCAATCCGAGCAGGCAGTGATAAGTCCGCGGGCGCAAGCCATCGCGCGGAGGAAGATCGAGCGCGCAACGCAGCAGGTGGGCGATTTCCTCCTCCGAATAGAGGTACGGTCGCGCTCGCTGCGGCCGAAACGGCAGCAGCCCCGGCGGCGGAATCTCGGTTTGCGCGTCGCTCGCCACGTGGTGGCGGGCGAAGCCACGGACATAGCCCAGACGCTGCGCCCACGTGGAAGGCTGAGCGAATTGGCTCTGTTGTGCCCATTCCAGGGCGATCCGGGTCGTGATGTGGATGGCGCCTCGGGCTTCCAGAAACGCGGCAAACTTCGACAGGCAAATACCCGCATCGCGGAGTTTGAATCCCAGGCTGCGCCGCAGGGCCAGATACTCTTGAATAGATTCCCGCAGTGGGCTCATTGCGCACCTCCCGGCCACGGCAGGGCCAAAGGGCGCAGCAAATCCAGATCGACTTTGGCATAGATCATCGTGGTCTGCGGGCTGCGGTGGCGCAGAAGCTCGCCGATTTCGGCCAGCGAGGCGCCTTGCCGCAGCATGTGAGTGGCCACGGAGTGACGCAGCAGGTGTGCACCCTTGTGGGCCGGGTTCAATCCGGCACGATCGAGTGCGCGATGAACGATGCAGCAGATGGCCACCGAATTGGCGAATCCGCGGTGCGGAGCTCTCATGCGCACGAACACTTGCCGGCAGGCACAGACGGGACGAGAACGACGCAAATAGTCGGCCAGCGCTGCCCCGACATCCTGAGGAATCGGCATCCGGTCGGAATTCCCCCCGTTCGCCCGGATCAATAACTCTCCCCGCTCCCAGTCGAGGTCGTCCAGCATCAAGCCGACCACTTCACCGGCACGCAACCCCAACCGCGCGAGCAACAACAGAATCGCCCAATCCCGACGACCGACTGCCGTGTTCCGATCACAGTGGGCCAGCAGGCGCTGGACCTCGTCGGACGACAGCCCCCTTGGCAGCGATGCCATCGACCAACTCGCCACTGTCGGCACACTCGAGTGCAAATCGATACTGATGAGCTCACGGTATCGTGCGTATTGGAGGAATGAGCGTAATGCCGTAGTCATCAGCTTGGCGCGCTTGGGATGGTGAAGCCGAGCGGCCTCCCGCTGTACGAAGCGCACCACATCGGCGGCACGCAAACCATCGAGCCGCCGTTTCCCATCGGCAAGGCACTCGGCGAGAAGGCGCCTGGCTACCGGTAGATAAAGGGACACCGTCGCCAGTGCCACTTTGCGTTCCCGTTCCAGGTATTGCCGGAATTCTTCTTCCAACTGTTCGGCCGGTGTAGGCTCGATCGGCGCAGGCGCTGCGACGACACCCTTCTCGCGCAGAATCTTCAGCAGTCGCCGCACTATGGCTGCATCACCCGACCTGAAGTGCCCCTGACGGGACCGGTACTGCAGGTAGCCCTCTAGGAGTTCCGGCGTAAGTTGCCCCGCAACGATCTTGCGCCGAGCCATCCAGCGTCCAAGATCGGCCACCAATTGCAACGCGTAGCGCGCCGACGCCCGAGCATATCCGTCCTCGCTCAACTGCCGCGCGAGGCCATCCACATATGCGCCCAATGGGCCCTCACGCATTCGCAGCGGCGTGCGCGAATCCTTGTAAAACCGTTCCATGATGATCTCCTTCCATGAGGGCCCGATGCCCTGGAAGGAGATCAAACTATGCCGTGCCCAATTGCGCTAACGGGGCGCCCCCACCGGCGTGAATCCTCAGACTCGGCATAGTCCAGAACTCGGAATAGTGGCGC
>JACPUD010000127.1 GCA_016192435.1 Rhodocyclales bacterium
CGCGCCTCGGGCAGCAGGCTTTCGAGGCGCTCCTTCATGTTCTCGATGGTGTCGACCTCGTTGTGCAGGAAGTACACCTGGCCGCCGCGCTTGAATTCGCGCAGGCAGGCTTCGCGCACCTGGCCGTTGGACCATTTGGCTACGAAAGTCTTGATCGCCAGGCGCTTCTGCGGCGGCGTGGCGATCACCGAAAAATCGCGCAGGCCCTCCAGTGACAGGCCCAGCGTGCGCGGGATCGGCGTCGCCGTCAGGGTCAGCACGTCCACCGAGGCGCGCAGCGTCTTCAAGGCTTCCTTCTGGCGCACGCCGAAGCGGTGTTCCTCGTCGATGATGATGAGGCCGAGGCGTTCGAATTTCACGTCCTTCTGCAGCAGGCGGTGGGTGCCGATCAGCACGTCGATCTTGCCCTGGCCCAGCAGTTCGACCGCTTCGTCCTGCTCCTTGGCCGACTTGAAGCGCGAGATCTCGGCCACCTTGACCGGCCAGCTGGCGAAGCGGTCGCTGAAGTTCTGATAGTGCTGCTCGGCCAGCAGCGTGGTCGGGCACAGGATCGCGACCTGCTTGCCGTCGGCCACGGCGACGAAGGCGGCGCGCATGGCGACTTCGGTCTTGCCGAAGCCGACGTCGCCGCAGACCAGCCGGTCCATCGGCTTGCCCGATGTCATGTCCTCGATCACGGCATTGATCGCGGTCTGCTGGTCGGGGGTTTCCTCGAAGCCGAAGCCGTCGGCGAAGGCTTCCAGGTCGTGCTGCTTGAAACTGAACTTGTGGCCTTCGCGCGCGGCGCGCTGGGCGTAGAGATGCAGCAGTTCGGCGGCCGTGTCATGCACCTGTTCCGCAGCTTTCTTGCGGGCCTTTTCCCACTGGCCCGAGCCCAGCGTGTGCAACTGGATCGAATCCGGGTCGGCGCCGCTGTAGCGCGAGATGACCTGCAGTTGCGCCACGGGCACGTAGAGCTTGGCGCCGTTGGCATATTCGAGGTGGAGGAACTCCGTATCGCCTTCGCTGAAATCCATGTGCACCAGGCCCAGGTAGCGGCCTATGCCATGGTTTTCATGCACCACCGGATCGCCCACCTTGAGTTCGGAGAGGTCGCGCAGCCAGCCTTCGAGGTTGGCGCGGCGCGCGTCGGTGCGGCGCCCCATTCCACTCCTGGGGCGGGCGGTAGCGGCGTAAAGCTCGTTCTCGGTGATGACCGCGATGTCGTCGAGCAGGAAGCCGCCGGAGAGAGGGCCGACACCGAGCATGAAGCGCGATGCGTCGGCAAGAAATGCGGCGAAGTCGGCGCAGGGCGCTGGCACGAGGCCGTATTCGGCGAGGTAGTCGGCCAGCGTCTGGCGCCGTCCCGGCGATTCGGCCAGCAGCAGGACGCGGCCCGCATGCAGGCCGAGGAAGCCGCGCAGCGCGGCGAGCGGGTCGTCGGCCTTGCGGTTCACGGCCAGGATCGGCAGTGTCGCCGCCGTGTCGCCAGCGCCAACTCTTGCAATCAGTTGCGGCTGCGCCTTGGCGGCGACGAAGAATTCTTCGTCGCGCAGGAACAGTTCGGCGGGCGGCAGCACCGGCCGCGAGCGATCGCCGCCGAGCATCCTGTAGCGTCCTTGCAGGTCGTTCCAGAACTCGGCGATGGCGCCGGGCACGTCGCCGTGCAGCAGCAGCGTGGCGTGTTGCGGCAGGTAGTCGAACAGCGTCGCCGTGGTCTCGAAAAATAGCGGCAGGTAGTACTCGATGCCGGCCGGCAGGATGCCGTTGGTGACATCCTTGTAGAGGCCGATGCGCGAAGCGTCTCCCTCGAAGGCTTCGCGGAAACGCTGGCGGAAGGTGGTGCGGCCGGCATCTCCCGCCGGGAATTCGCGCGCCGGCAAGAGGCGGATTTCCGGCACCGGGTAGAGCGTGCGCTGGCTATCGACGTCGAAACTGCGGATGGTTTCCACTTCGTCGTCGAACAGTTCGATGCGGTAGGGAAGCTGCGTGCCCATCGGGAACAGGTCGATTAGGCCGCCGCGCACGCTGTATTCGCCGGCGGCGACCACCTGCGTGACATGCTGGTAGCCGGCGATCGTGAGTTGGGTGCGCAGCTTGGCCAGGTCCAGCCGTTCGCCCTTCTTCATGAAGAAGGTATGGCCGGCGAGGAAGGCCGGCGGCGCCAGCCGCGTGATGGCGGTCGAGGCCGCCGCGATCAGCAACTCGCATTCGTTGCGCGACACCGCGTAGAGCGTCGCCAGGCGCTCCGAAATCAGGTCCTGGTGCGGCGAGAAACTGTCGTAGGGCAGGGTCTCCCAGTCGGGCAGCAGATGCACGCGCAGTTCCGGTGCGAACCAGGCGATTTCCTCGGCCAGGCGCTGCGCTTCGAGCGGGCTGGCGGTCACCACGGCCAGCAGTTGCCCGGGCCGGGCAAGCTGCGCCAGCGCCAGCGCGTCGGCGGAGGCGGCCAGGAGCGGCAAGTCGAGGCGTTGGCCCAGTTTGGGCAGGGCGGGGAGCGACAGCAGGGGATTCACGGAATGCGGGGTGCCGCGGGTTACGGAAAGGCAGCGAATTATACGCAGCGCAGCCGCAGCGGCGCCGACTTTGGCGGCTTCATGGCATGCGCTTGCGATGGCATGCAGCCGGCGCGGAGTGACGCCGTATGGTCAGTCGGCTGTCCTGCCGACAACCCGCCCCAGCCGCCGCCCCAGCAGCGCCCAGACCACTGCCGCCGGCACGGCGGCGAGCGCGATGGCGCCGACGGTCAAGCCCAGTGCGGCGAGGCCGGCGTAGATCCAGCCGCTGAGCAGATCGCCGCCGCGGTACACGGCGGCGTCGATGAAGGCCTTGGACTTGTAGCGCTGCTCGCGGCCGACGCAGGTGAACAGCACTTCGCGCGCCGGCTTGGCCAGCGCGTGGCGGCTGCTGTCGTAGAGCACGCGCACCAGCATCAGCGTGCCGAGCGCGAGCGCCGCCGGCGCGGCACCCAGCACCAGGAAGCCGAGCGCCGCCACGGCCGGCAGCACTGCCAGCGTCAGGCCGACGCCGAGCAGGCGCAGGATGTGCGCGGTGAACAGGGCCTGGGTGATGATCGTGACGGCATTCACGGCCAGGTCTATGCGGGCCAGGAAAGCCCGCCGCAGCGCGCGATCGGCGATCGCCTCGCCGACCAGGTGCGACTGCAGGAAGTAGAGGATGGTCGAGGCGAAGGTCATCAAGAGTATCCACAGCGCGATGTTGCGCAGCACGGGTTCGCGCAGCACCGGGGCGATGCCGCTCCAGGCGCTGCCGCCGATGCGCGCCTCGCCCTCGCGGTTCAGCGTGGCGGGCGCCGACTCGGCGCGGCGGTCGAGCGCGCGGGCCAGCCAGCAGGCGGCCTCCAGCGGCAGCACGGCGAGCAGCAGCAGCAGGAACACCGGCAGGTGGGGCGCCAATGCCGCGGTGCTGGCCGCGCCGGCGACGCCGCCGAGCGAGGCGCCGACGCTGATGAAGCCGAACAGCCGCTGACCCTGCTCGCTGCGGAACAGGTCGACCACCAGGCCCCAGAACACGGTGACCACGAACAGCGCGAAGACGCTGGTCCAAACATAGAAGGCCCGGTCGATCCAGGGCCGCGCCGTTTCCGGCAGCAGCACCAGCGCCGCGTAGAAGGCGACCAGGTTCAGCGCGAAAAAGCGATTGACCAGCGGGATGAAGATGCCGCGCCGCCACCGCGCCACCGCCGCCGAATACAGCGGCACCGCCAGCAGCATGACCAGGAACACCGCCGTCCATAGCAGCTGCAGGTTGCGCCGGTCGGCGGCGCCGATTTCGTCGCGCACCGGCCGCAGCAGGTAGTAGGCGAACAGGATGCAAAATCCATAGGCGGTGGCGAGCAGCAGCGGGCCGGCTTCGCCCGGGCGCAGCGGCACGACTTTTCCGAAAAGTTGGCCGGGCACCGCTCAGCTGTCCGCGATGGCGTCGAAGTAAGCTGCGATGGTCTGCCGCAGAGCCGCGTCCGGCAGCCTGCCGCGGGCGGCGCCGAGGTTATCCTCGACGTGCGCGACCTGGGTGCTGCCCGGAATCGCGCAGGTTACGGCAGGGTGTGACAGCACGTACTTGAGGAAAACCTGGGCCCAACTGCTGCAGTCGATCTCGGCCGCCCAATCGGGCAGCGGCCGTCCGCCGACGGCGCGGAACTGCGTGCCGCGGCCGAAGGGCAGGTTGACCAGCACCGCCATGCCGCGCTCGGCGGCCAGCGGCAGCAGCCTGTCGGCGGCGCCGCGATTGCCGACGGCATAGTCGAGCTGGATGAAGTCGAGCCGTTCGCGGCGCATGATCGCTTCCAGCTCGGCGTATTGCCCGCTGCTCGACGTGGTGACGCCGATGTGGCGGATATTGCCGGCGGCTTGCTGTTCGCGCAGCAGCGGCAGCAGCGTGTCGGCGCCGCGCAGGCTGTGCAGCTGCACCAGGTCGAGGCGGGGCGTGGCGAGCGCCGCGAAGGAGGCGGCCAGGCGCTGGCGGCCGTCGGCGATGCTGTCGCGATCGAGCTTGGTGGCGAGAAACAGCTGCTCGCGCAGACCGGTCTGGCCGAGGATGGCGCCGATCACGCGCTCCGAGTCGCCGTAGGCCGGCGCCGTGTCGATGACTTTGCCGCCGAGGCGGGCAAAGCTCGCCAGGGTGTCGCGCAGCCGCGCGACATGGGCCGGATCGCCGGAGCGGAAGCGGTTGGTGCCGATGCCGACGATGGGCAGCCGCACGCCGGTGGCGGGCACCGGCCGCGTCAATAGCGGCGCCTGCGTCTGCGCCTGTGCCGGGCGCTGCAGCAACGCGGCAACGGCGGCGGCGAGGCCGGCCCTGAGGATTTCCCGCCTTGCGGCGGACCATTGGGTTGGCATGGGGTCTGGCATGGCTTGCCTGCCGTCAGCGGCCGAGGCCGAGGGCCTGGCGCAGTTCGCGCGCGGTCATGGCGCGGCCGAATACCGCCGTGCCGACATCGAAGTCGTGCGCCCGTGCCAGGCCGCCGACCGCCACCGGGTCGAAGCCGGCGTCGCGCACCAGGCGCTCGGCCAGCTTCAGGGCCGCCGGGTCGTCGGCCGCCAGCGGCACGCCGACGCGCTCGCCGCTGCGGTGCGCCTCGCCCTGCACGGCGGTGTGCGGCACTGAGCTGAAGGCGCGCACCAGGCGCACGCCGGGCAGGTATTCGGCCGAGGCCACGCCGGTGCCCCTGGCGCGCGCCGCCTCGGCCATTTCGCCGTCACGCGCGGCGAAAGGATTGCCGGTTTCGAGCACGACCTTGCCGCGCAACTGCGTCGCGTAATCGCGCCCGACTTGCGGTAGCGCGCCATAGGGCACCGCGATCAGCACCACCTCGCCGAATGCCGCCGCCTGCGCCGGGGTGCCAACGCCAACTTTCGGACCGAGGCGTGCGGCCAGCGACTTGAGCTGCTCGGGATGGCGCGAGGAGATCATCAGGCTGTGTCCGGCTCGGGCCCAGTGTTCGGCCAGGGCGCCGCCGATGCGGCCGGTGCCGATGATGCCGATTTTCAGGCTCGCTGCCTGCGCCGCGGCGAGCGGCGGCCAGGCCGCCAGCGCGGCGGTGCACAGCGCGACGGCGAGCAGCGCGCGGCGGCGGGAATCGTGAGCGCTTCGGTCCATGTTGTCCTCCTCAGATGTCCAGGGAATGGCGGCGCCAGAAGGCGGCGTCGGGAATCGGGCCGGTGCCGGCGCCGGCATTTTCGGTCATGTGCTCGGGCCGGCTGGTGCCCGGGATGGCGCAGCTCACGGCGGGATGGCCGAGGACGAACTTCAGCAGCAACTGCGCCCAGCTCGCGGCGCCGATTTCCGCCGCCCATCCCGGCAGGGGCCGCTCGCGCACCTGGCGCAGCAGTCCGCCGCCGCCGAAGGGGCGGTTGATCAGTACGGCCATGCCGCGATCGGCGGCCAGTGGCAGGATCAGCCGTTCGGCTTCGCGTTCGTCGTGCGAATAGTTGATCTGCAGGAAATCGAAGCGCTCGGCGCGCATCACCGCCGCCAGCTCGGCATAGGCGCCGGCGCTGTAGTGTGTGATGCCGATATAGCGGATGCGTCCGGCCGCCTGCCATTCGCGCAGTGTCGGCAGGTGGGCGCGCCAGTCCATCAGGTTATGCACCTGCATCAGGTCGAGCGGATCGGCGCGCAGCAGGCGCAGCGAGTCGTTGATCTGGCGCAGGCCCGCGGCGCGGCCGCGCGTCCACAGCTTGGTGGCGACAAAGGCCCTGGCGCGGCTGCCGGCGGCGGCCAGCAGTTCGCCGGTCACCGCTTCGGCGCGGCCATACATCGGCGAGCTGTCGATCACCGCACCGCCGGCGGCAAACAGGCTGCGCAGTACGCCGGGCAGTCGCGCGTATGCGGCGGAACCGGCGGCGACGTCGAAGCCCTGATAAGTGCCGAGGCCGATCACCGGCAGGCGCTGGCCGCTGGAGGGAATCGGCCTGGTTTGCATCGAGGTCGCCGCGGTCGATGGCGCAGCGTGGCGGCCCAGGGCCAGGACCGTGGCGGCACCGGCCGCGCGACGCAGGAACTCGGCCCGCGTCATCGAGGCTGGAGGATCGGATTGGTCCGGCGGTTCGTTCATGCGCTGCTCCCGGCTCGCCTGGCGCGCGAATGGCAATCGTACTGTGATCAAGATAATCGTGCCGAGTGCCCTACGGACAAGCGCAGGCGTGACGGTCTTGGCACTGCCATGATGCATCGGCAAAAGTTTGCTTACCGCGACCCGAATTTGGGCTTATATTTAATAGCCATGTAATCATCATGGGTAATGGCGGTGCTAGCGGAAATGCCGGGGAAACGATGTCCAGCGCAAGGAGATAAGCATGCTCGGCAGTAAATGGCCTGAAGACTATTCGCGCGTCGCCCTTTTAGCGGCCGTAGCCATCGGCCTCTACCTTAGCAGTCTGCACAGCTATCTGCTGTTTCACAGCCTGATCGAGATCGCCACCATTGCCGTCGCCTTCACGCTGTTCATCCTTACCTGGAATTCGCGCGACTACCTGAAGAATGGCTATCTCAGGCTGATCGGCACCGGTTATGCCTTCATCGCCCTGATCGACCTGCTGCACACCCTGGCCTACAAGGGCATGGACGTTTTCCCCGGCTACGGTGCCAACCTGCCGACCCAGCTCTGGATCGTCGCACGCTATCTGCAGGCCGCCACACTGTTTGCCGCGCCCTGGTTTGTCGAGCGCAGGGTTAATGACCGTCTGGTTTTTGCTGCCTATGCAGCGGCGGTCGCGCTGCTGCTAGCCCTGATTTATTCGGGCCGTTTTCCGGACTGCTACATCGAGGGCAAAGGGCTCACCGCCTTCAAAATCGGCAGCGAGTACGTGATAACGGCTGTTCTGCTGGCCGCCCTGTATCTGTTCTACCGCAAACGGCAGCATTTCGAGCGCAGGGTATTCATCCTGATCGGCGCTTCGATAGCCTGCACGGCGGTCTCCGAACTATCCTTCACCGCCTATGCCAGCGTCTATGGCTTCGCCAACCTGGTAGGGCATTTTGCCAAGCTGGCAGCCTTCTACCTGGTGTACCTGGCGATACTCGTCACGGGCATCAAGCAGCCCTTCGCTCTGATTTTTCGCGACCTCAAGCAAGTGGAGGCCGAGTTGCGCAAGGCTCAGGATACGCTGGAGGAAAAGGTCAGGGACCGCACCGCCGAGCTGAGCGCCAGCGAAGAAAAGTACCGCGCGCTGATCGAATGCGCCAATGACGCCGTATTCGTTCAGGAGCTCGATCAGGACGGCAAGCCGGGGCCTTTCATCGAGGTCAACGAACTGGCATGCAGCCAGCTCGGGTATAGCCGGGAGGAACTCACCCGACTGGATCCCGCGGATCTCGCCGACCCCGACTACCGCGACAGCATGGCAGCGGCGATGGCCAAGCTCGTCAGGGACCAGCATGCGGTTTTCGAGACCGCGCTGATGGCCAGGGACGGCCGCAGCATTCCCGTCGAGATGAGCACGCGCATGCTGCAGTTGCAGGGCAGGCGCATGCTTTTTTCGCTGGTGCGCGACATCACGCAGCGCAAGCTGGCGGATGACGAGATCAGGAAACTCAACAGCGAACTGGAACAACGGGTCCGCGACAGGACGGCACGACTGGAGCAGGTTAACAAGGAGCTGGAGGCATTTTCATTTTCGGTTTCCCACGACCTGCGCGCGCCTTTGCGCGCAATCGACGGATTTTCCAGGGCCGTGGTCGAGGACTACGGCGACAAGCTCGACGACCAAGGCAGGCATTTCCTCGAAATGCTGAGCGACAACGCGGTGCGCATGAACAGGTTGATCGACGACATACTGAGCTTTTCGCGCATGGGCCGCCGCGAAATCCAGGGCATGCGGCTCGACGTGGCCGAGCTGGCGCAGGAAGTGATCGCGGAATTGCGCTCGACGGTCGCGGATAGGTCGATTCGCTTCATGGTCGGCACGCTGCCGCAGACCCGGGGTGACCGCGTCATGATTCGCCAAGCGCTGGTGAACCTGCTGTCGAACGCGGTCAAGTTCACCCGGCCGCGCTCCGAGCCCGCGATCGAGGTGGGCGGGACGCGCGGGCGGGACGAGAATATCTATTTCGTCAAGGATAACGGCGTCGGCTTCGACATGCGCTATGCCGACAAGCTGTTCGGCGTTTTTCAAAGACTGCATGCCGAGGACGAATTCGAAGGCACGGGGATCGGCCTGGCCATCGTCAAGCGCATCGTCGAGCGTCACGGCGGCCGTGTCTGGGCGCACGCCCAGGTCGGCGCAGGGGCGACGATATTCTTCACCCTGCCGGAGGCCGATCGTCCGGACGCATAGGCGCCGCTCAGACGCCCGCGTGCAACCTGACCGGAATCCGCTGCGGGCCGAAGGGTTTGCCGAACTTTCCGTAGCGCCCGGCGATCGCGGTGCCGCAGTCGCGGCAATGCCCCGTGTCATCCAGCCTGTAGTCGAGAATCCGGTACCAGTCGCGCTGGATCACGGCCTTGCCGCAACCGGGGCAGAGCGTTTCGTCGCCGGCCTTGTCGTGCACGTTGCCGGTATAGACATAGTGCAGGCCGGCGTCCATGGCGATGCGGCGGGCGCGGCGCAGGGTTTCCGGCGGCGTGGGCGGAATGTCGCCCATTTTCCAGTCGGGGTGGAAGGCGGAAAAATGCAGCGGCACGTCGGGGCCGAGTTCCTTCGCCACCCAGGCCGAGAGCGCCGCAAGTTCCGCGTCGCCGTCGTTCTTGCCGGGGATCAGCAGCGTGGTGATTTCGAGCCAGCAGTCGGTTTCGTGATGGATCATGGCCAGAGTGTCGAGCACCGGCTGCAGCCTGGCGCCGCAGAGCTTGACGTAGAACTCGTCGGTGAAGGCCTTGAGGTCGACGTTGGCGGCGTCCATCTTCGAATAGAACTCGCGCGCCGGGTCCGGATGCATGTAGCCGGCGGTCACCGCCACGGTCTTGACGCCGAGGGCGTGGCAGGCGTCGGCGGTGTCCATCGCGTATTCGGCGAAGATCACCGGGTCGTTGTAGGTGAAGGCCACGCTCTGCGCACCATAACGCTGCGCGGCGCGGGCGATGGCCTGCGGCGTGGCGTCGTCCATCAGGCGGTCCATGTCGCGCGACTTGGAGATGTCCCAGTTCTGGCAGAACTTGCAGGCCAGGTTGCAGCCGGCGGTGCCGAAGGACAGCACGCTGGAGCCGGGGTAGAAGTTGTTGAGCGGCTTCTTCTCGATCGGGTCGATGCAGAAGCCCGAACTGCGGCCGTAGGTGGTCAGCAGCATTTCGCCGCCCTGCATGGCGCGCACGAAGCAGGCGGCGCGCTGGCCTTCGTGCAACTTGCAGTCGCGCGGGCAGAGGTCGCACTGGATACGGCCGTCGTCGAGTTTGTGCCACCAGCGCGCGGGTACTCCAGCTATGGGATCGGCACTTCTTTCCATTTCTGCACCTCGTAGCGTTGCAGTTGCACGTCGGACGACCAGTAGTCGGCCGGCAGGCCGGCCTTCTGTTTTAGATGGGCCATGAACTGCCGCGGTTCCGGCAGTTGCTCCCAGACCTGGGGCAGGAAGGTGCTTCTGCGCTGGCCGGCACTGAAGATCACGCCGTCGACATTGGGGCGCAACTGGCGCAGGGCGTCGGCCTCGTCGGTGAAGCTCATGGACTGCGGCGCGGTCAGCAGCGAGACCTCGACGCGGGTGCGCGCCAGTTCCTCGGCCGTGAGCGGCGGGAAGCGCGGATCGCGGAAGGCGGCGGCCACGGCACTGGCGCGCACGTCCTGGTCGAGCGGACGGTGCGCTTCGAGCGAGCCGATGCAGCCGCGCAAAGCGCCGTTCTGGGTCAGCGTGACGAAGGTCGCTCCGGGGCGGGCCAGCGCCGGGTGATCCGGCTCGGCGCGGGCCGGCTGCTTGAACTGGGCGGCGATCGCGTTGCGCGCGCGCGCCAGCAGGGCCGGGCCGATGTCCGCAGTGCCGGTCTCGGGCTCATAGAGGGTGAAGGAGGCATAGCCGACCACGCGCGACTTGTCGCCGGCCGTGTCGCCCGAGTTGCATTGGGCGACGCGCTCGATGCTCAGTCCGCGCTGCTTTGCCACGGCGAGCAGGCCATTGATCGGCAGTGCGCCGCAGGCCTGCTCGAAACTGGTGAGCTGTTCCAGGGCCAGGATGTGTTCGGCCGTCGCGCCGTCGATCTTCCGTGCCTCGGCATAGCCGTGAAAATGCGAGAGGTCGGAGCTGATCACGATCAGGGTTTCCGGCCCGCCCCAGAGGCGGTCGATTACCTGGGCGACTTCGCGCGCGCCGGTCTGGCCCACGGCCAGGGGCACCAGTTGGAACTTGCCGAGCACGGTCTGCAGGAAGGGCAGTTGCACTTCCAGCGAGTGCTCCTCGGCGTGGGCGGCATCGGAGGCGATCACCTGCGGCAGGTCGGACAGCGCATCGAGCGCGGCGCGGTCGAGCGCGATGCTGCCCAGCGGCGTGGCGAAGGCCTGCACCGTCGGCGCCGCCAGGCCGCGCACGGCGACGCGATGGCAGGGCCCGAGCAGCACCACACGGCGGATGCGTGCGGCCAGCGGCGCCAGCAGCGCGTAAGCCTGGCCGGCAGTGGCGCCGGAATAGACGTAGCCGGCATGGGGCACGATGATCGCCTTGAGCAGGCCGGGTGGCGCCGCCCCGAGAGTTGGCGCTGGCGCTGCGGTGGCGAGGCAGGTCGCCAGATCGTCGCGCAGGCTGGTGGCGTCGCCGGGGTAGAACATGCCGGCAACGGCCGGCGGACGGGTGGCGGTAGCGGGTTGCATGGTCAGGTCATCACCAGTAGGCCGCCGACCAGACCCGCGGCGATGGCGGCCAATCCCGGCAGGGTGCGGCGGGCCAGCGCCGCACCGCCGATGACCACCACCAGCCCGGTCTTGAAGGCGAGGTTGGACAGTGTCGCCAATGTTATCGCGGTAATGGATTGCGCGACGGAAAGCTTGTCGAGGCTGAACATGCGCAGCGAGGACAACACGATGGCATCGACGTCGGTCAGGCCCGAGACCAGCGCCAGCAGGTAGAGTCCGCGATTGCCGGCGATATCCTGCAGCCAGGCCGACAACACCAGGATCAGCGCATAGAGGGCGCCGAAGCTCAGCGCGGTGCGGATTTCGGTCGGATTGGTGACCTTCGGCAAGGGCAGCGCATTGCCGCTTTCGAGCTGGCGCCAGCCCCACAGCGTGGCCGCGCAGCCGAGCAATATGCCGCCGCCGAACACGGCGAGCAGCTGGCCGGCAAGCGCCGGCGCCACGGCGAAGGACAGCAGGGCGAGACGCACCATGACCACGATGTTGGCGAGCAGGATCACCACCATCGCGGTGCGCGCCAGGTCGGCGTTCGCCTTGGCGTGGCGGGCGAAAATCATGGTGGTCGCGGTCGACGAGGCGAAGCCGCCGAACAGGCCGATCAGCGCCGCGCCGTGCTGCGCCCCGGTCAGGCGCAGCGCCGCGTAGCCGGCCAGCGATACGCCGGAAATCAGCACCACCATCCACCAGATGTTGTGCGGGTTCAAGGCCTGGTAGGGACCGAAATCGCGGTCGGGCAGGATGGGCAGGATCACCAGCGCCAGCACGCCGAACTGCAGGATCGACAGCAGGTCGACCTGCGTCAGGCTTTTCGAGATGCCGTGCAGTTCGGTCTTGAAATAGAGCAGCACGGTGGTGGCGATGGCCAGCATCACGGCGTTCGAGGTGTAGCCGAACCAGACCATGGCGCCCAGCGCATAGCAGACCATCAGCGCGACCACCGAGGTGGTGCCGGGATCGCCGGTGTCGAGCGGGTCGGCA
>JACPUD010000026.1 GCA_016192435.1 Rhodocyclales bacterium
ACTTGATCTTCCTGGCGCCGGCCTGTTCGAGATAGGTTTTGGCTCTGAGGCCGAGGTCGGCGGCTTTCACCTGATACTGCCAGACCTGCTCGGCCCAGAGGTTGGCCTGCTCCCAGTCCTTCTTCCTGGACGAATCCTCATGCTTGGTCTTGGCGTCCTTGATCTTGTTGAGCTGATCGGTGGCGTCCTCGACCATGGCCACGACATCCGGGAAGTCCTTGAAGTTCACCGAAGTGATGTAGCCCACGACGGAGTCGATCACCGCCTGGGTGTCGGCGATCTTCTTGACGGTCTTCTTGTAGTCGTCCTCGGTGTAGCCGGCCTTGGCGAGACCCGTCTTGGTCGGCTTCCAGCCCTTCGGCTTGACCAGGAGATAGCCCATCATCTCCAGGTGCAGGGCCGAGCAGAACTCCGTGCAGTAGTAGGGATAGACGCCTTCCTTGTCGGCCTTGAAGGCCACCGTGACGGTCTTGCCCGGCTCGACCGAGGCATGCGTGTTGAAGGTGGACACCGTGAAGCCGTGGGTCTCGTCCTGGGCGCGCTCGAGGTTGGTCAGGTGGATGGTGACCTCGTCGCCCACCTCGGCCTCGATCGTCTCGGGGGTGATGTGCGAGCGGATCAGGGTGGCGAAGACCTCGACCTTGTTGCCCTTCTTGACCGTCTTCTCCTCGCCGGCGCGCACGGCGCCCGGATGCGGCTTGTCGGTGCGGCTGTCGGTGCCGACCTTGTAGCGCACGCCGGGCTTGAGCTTGGCGGCCGAGATCGAGACGGCGTAGTGCGGCTCGCCCAGCGGCAGCGGCATGTCGTAGAGCAGCTGCATCTTGTCGTTGCTGATGTCGATCAGCTGGTGGTTCTGCGGATGCAGCGGACCGACCGGCACGAAGCGGTCGATCGCCAGCTTGTTGAGCGCGACCAGATACTTGCCGGCCGGCTTGGCGGAATCGCCCTCCATGGTCATCAGGTGGCCGATGTTGTAGTGCACGCTGATCTTGTCGAGCACCTTGCCGGCGCAGTAGTCCCACTTGGCGACCTGGGAATCGACATACAGCGAGGTGTAGGCCACACAGGCCTTCGAGTCGTACTGCGTGTGCAGCGGGCCCAGGCCGAGGGGCACCTGCACGTGCAGGGCGTCCTTCAGGCCGATCACCGGGATGCCGTAGGGATCCTTCGACTCGAATTTGCCGGCCTGGATCGCCGCCTGGATCTTCTCGAAGGAATAGACCGAGGCGTGGGTGTCGAGCTTGCCGCCGACGACGATGTACTTGCCGTCCGGGGTGACGTCGACGCCGTGCGGGCTCTTCGGCTCGGGCACCAGGAAGAGCAGGCCTTCCTTGACCGCCACCTCGATGGGGATGACGTTGTGGCCGTTGATCTTCCTGGTCTTGCCGGCCTTGACGACCTCGGCGGCCTTCTTCCAGTTCATCACGTGCAGGTAGTCGGTGTCCTTTGCCGAGCAGCCTGCCTCATAGGGCGGGCGGCCCTTCTCGATGCCGCCGACGTAGCGCTCGGCGCAGAACGAGTTGGTGAAGGCCCAGCCGTCGGAGGGGCCCTTGCCGGCGTCCGACAGATCCTGCCAGTAGGGCGGCAGCTCGAAGGAGAAGGACTCCTTCGGATTCAGGCGGCCTTCCTTGCGGTCGAACTTCCAGTAGGTCACGCCGCCGCGGTACTTCTCGTTCATCTCCTCGAGCGGGAAGAACTTCTTGTTCTCGAGCGGGGCCGGGTACTGCGCGGCCTCGATGACGTATTCGGTGTTGGTGGTGACGAAGGCGCCGCCGTGCTCCGACTTGTAGACCGGGTTGACCACGATCTGCTTGGTCTCGAAGTCGCGCAGGTCGATCACCGCCAGGCGCGGGTTGGCCTTGTCGTTGATGAACAGGAACTGGCCGTCGTACTCGCCGTTGGTCTCGGAGATGGCCGGGTGGTGCGTGTCGCCCCAGGTGATCGTCTTGCCGTCGATCTTGCCCTGGTCGAGCACCGCCTTCGAGTTGGCGTCGTAGCCGTAGCCCTGCCAGGGCTCGGGGGTGAACACGCCGATGTATTTGAGGATGCGCATCGAGGGCACGCCATAGACGATGACCTGGCCGCTCTGGCCGCCCGAGCTGAAGGTGACGAACTCGTCGCGCTTGCCCGTCGGCACATACGTCTTGGCCGCCGCCAGCAGGTCCTGCTGCGACAGGTTGCGGCGCTTCAGTACGTCCTGCAGCGTCTCCGCCGACCACGCGGCCGAGGCGGTCAGGCCGACGCCCGCCGCAAGCAGCAG
>JACPUD010000133.1 GCA_016192435.1 Rhodocyclales bacterium
GTGACGGTGTCGCCACCGCCCAGGTCGACGGTCAGGCCGTAGGTGGCGCCGACGCTGGGCTGGCTCAGCGTGGCGGCCTTGGCGTAGTTGCCGCCTTCGGCATCCATCTGCACCATGCCGTTGTCGCCGAGGATGGTCTGCTTGCCATTGCCTGCCGTGATGGTGTCGGCGCCCATGCCGCCCAGAATGGTGTTGCTGCCGTTCTGCCGGATTTCGATTACGTCGCCCGCGCCCGTTCCTGTCGCCTGCGTCAGCACTGCATCTTCGGTGTCAGTCGTCTCGTACCTCAGCACCTTCCCTGCACCGACCGAACCCATTGCCACGTAGGTCACGATTCCGTTGTCACCCAGCACGATGTGATCGCTGGTCGCCAACGAGGTCGCATCACCCAAATGGATCGAGTCCGTCCCGTCCCCGCCCAGCACAATCTTGTTTCCGCTCAGGCTCGTGATCAGGTCGTTACCGCCCAGATCCACAATCGCCCCACCGGCCGACGGCCTCGACAAGGTCTTCACTTGCGCGAACTTGTTGCCCTCGACGTCCAGTTCCACTACGCCGTTGTCGCCCAGCACCGTGTCCGTGCCGTTCTTCAGGCTGATGTCGTCCGCACCCAGTCCGCCCAGGATTGTGTTGTCGCCATCCCCGGTCACGGTGATCACGTCACGGCCGGCCGTCCCGCCTACGCTCGTTGCTACCAGCGTGTCCGTCGTTTCGTACTTCTGCGCCCGGCCTGCTCCCGTCTGCCCCAGCGCAACGTAGGTCACCAAGCCGTTGTCGCCCAGCACCGTATGGTTGCCCGCCCCCAGCAGGTCGATCGTGTCCGCGCCGTCCCCGCCGAGGACGACCTTGTCGCCGGAGAGGACCGAAATCACGTCGTCGCCGCCAAGATCGACGATCGCACCGCCCGCCGAAGCCCGCGACAAGGTCCGCACCTGAGCGTAGTTGTTGCCTTCCGCATCCATTTGGACGAAACCGTTATCACCCAGGATCGTATCGGTGCCGGCGCCGGCCGTGATACTGTCAGCGCCCATGCCGCCCAGGATGGTGTTGGAACCCTCACCGGCCTGCAGCTTGTCGTTGCCTCCGGTGCTGGCCAACGTATCCGTCGTTTCGTAGCGTAGCGGCCGGCCCGCGCCCGCCGCGCCCGGGATCACGAACGTCACCGCACCGTTGTCGCCGACCAGGATATCCGTGCCTAGCCCGGCGTGCAGGTAATCGCCGTCAAATCCGCCGGCCGCCGGGTTCGCCAGCGCACCGCCGCCATTGGTGCCACCAAAGACGATGTTGTCGCCCTCGCCAGCCTCAAGGAAGTCGTTGCTGCCGACCGCCAAATCCACCGTACCGGCGGCACTGACAATGCGCGCCAGACCGTCGGTCTTGTCACCCAGGCCACCCCAACCGAGGACCTGGACCACATTGCCGGCGGCATCCTTGTATTCGACACGACCACGGTCGCCGAAGATGATGTCGTTGTTGCTGCCGCCCTTGATGTCGTCCTTGCCCTGGCCCCCGAAGATCACCAGCGGCAGCGTGGAAGCCGAAGCATTGACGGTGTCATCGTCACTCCAGATCGCGCCGGTGTAATCGTGGTCGTGCGGTCCCTGCGTATTGACGGCGAAGAATTCGTCGGTGAGGGAGCTGAGCGTCACGGTCACGGCGTCATTGCCGAGGCCGGTGTTGAGGGACGTGAGGGTGCGCACGTCGAGCCCGCCGACCTGCGGGCCGGTGTCTTTGCGCGTGCTGGTAACGGAAACCACGTCGTTGGCGTAGCCACTCCAGATCGAGACACCGCCGGCATAGGTGCCGCCGTTGCCGAGCGTGTCCAGGCCCGTCGTCGTGTAATTGATGTCGACGGGTGCCAGGCCATGGACCTGATTCTTCGTCACCACCACCCCTAGATCGGCCACGCGCGAACCCGCATCGCTCACCATCAGCGCGTTGGTACCCGCGCCGGCGTCGATGTTGAGCAGGCCGCGTACGCCGTCGAGCGTGCCGCGCATCGCCATGGTGCCTGCGAATTTCGTCGTGTCGGCGCGCGTTGCGGTAACCGTGTAGCTGTAGGCGCCAGCCGCCGTCACCGCGCCCGCGGTGTCCTTGCCATCCCAGGCTGGCGCATACGCGCCCGCCGCCGTTGCGCCCAGCGTCAGCGTCCGCACGACGCTGCCGGCCGCGTCGCGGATGTCGACGTTGACCGACGTCGCTGCCTCGGCGAGTTCGAACTGCAGCGCAGGCTGGTCGTCGCCGCTGAAGTTCACCACGTTGCCAGCGAGGAAGCCACTCACGTTGGCGACCGTGCCAACGGCGCTGAACGTCGAAACGATCCCGGCAAACGTCGTCGTGTCGGAACGCGTGCCGGTCGCGGTAAAGTTGTAGGCACCCGCCGCAACCAGCGCGCCGGACATATTCGTGCCGTTCCAGGTCGTGGAGCCCGCACCTGCGGCAGTCTCGCCAAGCGAGATCGTTTTGACCAGCGTACCGCTCGTATCCGTCACATCGATCGTGACTGCGGTGGCTGCCTCTGCCAGGCTGAACGCAAGGGTCGGCGTGTCTCCACTGTTCATGACGAACGA
>JACPUD010000134.1 GCA_016192435.1 Rhodocyclales bacterium
CCGCTGGCCGGCGCGATCCTGTTCGGCTTTTCGGATTTCCTGATCGGCATCCACCGCTTCGCCCAGCCCCTGCCCGGCGCGGCCTTTGCCATCATTCTTACCTACTGGGCCGGCCAGGCGCTGTTCGCCGCCACCGCGATCCGGCGCAAGGGCTGATCCGCACGCCGGATCGCCGTGGCGCCAGCGCCAACTCTTGGGCAGCTGCGGAACGCCGGCAGATGACCGCGGTGCACCGATCTGCCAAACTCATGTTTCGGCCAGACTGCGGTAGCCAACCTATTTCTGGAGATTGAACCATGGATCCTGTCGTCCACTTCGAAATGCCCTACGAAGACCCCGCCCGGATGGCGAATTTCTACCAGTTCGCATTCGGCTGGAAAACCCAAATGCTCGGGCCGGAAATGGGCAACTACGTTCTGGCAACCACGGCGGTTTCCGACGCGAAACGCACCGCACCCGCCGGCGCCATCAACGGCGGATTCTTTCCGAAAAACCCGGATTGGCCCGCGCAATATCCCTCGGTCGTCATCGCCGTCGAAGATATCGTTGCGTCGATGGCCAGGGTCGCCGAAGCCGGCGGCCAGGTGCTCGGCGAACCCATGGCTATCCCCGGCATCGGGCAATACGTTTCCTTTTTCGACACCGAAGGCAACCGCTGCAGCATGCTGCAACCGCTGCCGACCATGTGAAGTCGCCAGTTCGGGATGTGCCGGGCGGGGCGGGAAGCCAAAGATCGTTGGCAGACTGCACTCGGCCATCAGCCGACCTACGATCCGGGCCCGATCTTCGCCGCTGAACTTCCGCAATGCAGCTTGAGCAGTCATCGCAAAATAAGCGCTGCTTCCGTAGCCTGCGATCCTTATGTATTCACGATGAGCAACCATATAGTGGATGCGTAAAGCGTAATATTCAGTCCACTCGGTTTGGTTTGGCTAGAAATCAACGCGAAAGGGGTTCAATGCCGTTTCAGATCATTTGGGAGGACCGCGGAGTAGTCATGCAATACTTTGGCCGCACAAGCGACGAGGAAATTGGAAAGGCGGTGCGCATCGCACAAGCAGATGAGCGTTTCGACCGATTGCTGTACGACCTCCATGACTTACGGCGATGTGAAAGTTTCACTTTCTCTCCATCAAATATGTCAGAGATGGCTGCGATCGACGCAGTTGCTGCTGAGGCGCTACCTCATAAAAAAATGGCGGTTGCGGTGGTAGCGGGTAACCCTGATGTCTTGGCTTCTGTTAACGCCTACATAACTTCCGGATTCAACGTCCACGACTTTGGTATTTTTTCGTCGATTGACGACACACGTGCCTGGCTGATGGACCGTACTCAACCCTTCATAAAATCTTTGCCTCGATGGCAGTGACGGCTGCTTAGCGATTCATGCTGCTACCCATTTTTAGTGATGGAAGGATGACTGCATCGAGTCGATAAGGAATATCTGACTGCAATAGTCGGATGTCTCTTCCCAATCTTTCGCTGCCTGATGACAGTGGCAAGCCCACAGGCTCTTGTGGGTCGAAAGTGACCCTTCGGAATTCCCGAGAGCGGTCATAGCCGATCGGCATGCATCGATCTGAGATCGTTGGTCCGCCCAGGCCAAGATCGCAATGTCAGGCAAAACATGGTGAGCGAAAATTCACCAGCGCCGCCGCAAGCTCGCCGCCTGACACTATTCCCGCAACCGGATCAGCAAACTCTGCGTGCCGCGGCCGACGAGGCCGGCTTCGTCGTAGATGCGTGATTCGGCCAGGCCGCCGCCGTCGGGGCCGATCAGGGATTGCGCTTCGATGCAGATCGAATCGCCGCGCGGGCGGCGCAGCAGGTTGATGCTCAGGTCGAAGTTGACGAAGGTGTAGCGGCCGAAATCCAGAATCGCGCTGATGCCGTTGCCCGAATCCGCCGCCACCGCGACGCGCTGGTAGGCCGACGGCGTTTCGCCCGCGACCAGCGGATGGCGCAGGCGGAACCACACGGCGCACGGGCCGCGAAAGAAGTCGCCGCTCGCCAGGCGGGTTTCCACCAGATCCGGATAACCGATCGTGTCGAGCAGGAAGGGGAAGCGCACCGGCGGCGAGTCGGCGGGAGCTGCCGGCGCCTGCGGCAGCGGATGGCCGGGCAGTCCGGCCGGCATTTCCAGCGTGGCGCTGCGCTGCGCCAGCGCAGTGAAGCGGGCGATCTCCTTGCCGCCCGCCAGCAGGCGCGCCGCCAGATGCGCGGCGTTGCGCCCGGCATAGTCGGTGGTCACCGCAACCGACAGGTCGCCGATCGGCACCGGGCGCAACAGGTTCGCCGTCAATCGGCCGATGTGGTCGAGTTCCAGCGCCGCGGCGGCCCGCTCGATCGCCCGCATGACCAGCGCGATCGGCGGGCCGGCGTGTTCGTGGTCCGGATGCCAGGGCCCGCGCGTCAGGCCGCTGGCGCGAAAGCTGCCGTCGTCCTGTTCGGTGAAGGCGGCAGCGGGCAGATGGGTGAGTTCGTCGGCGCGGGTCATGGCGTATTCTCGCCGAAACTGTCTGGAATCTCCAAAGCCATCCCGGCGGATCCAGGGCAGCGCCGGCGGACGATGTTCGCCACCACCGCGATCAGGCGCCAGGATCGGCCCCGCCGTAGCCGGCCGTCGAGCGCGTCAGGAACACTGAGCGAGCTTCTTCGTGGCCGCGCTGCGCTCTTTCTTGCGGTCTTCCTGCTTCTGGGCTTTCCCGGTGCGTTTTTCGTCCTTTTCGTCGTCTGCGCGCTTGTCGGCTTCGGAGGTTTCCGGCGCCTGCCCGCTGCCGGATGTTTCCGCAGTCGATGGCGGCTTGGCCGCCGTGTCGCCAGCGCCGACTTCCGGCTCGGGGCTGGCGCCAAAGGTGCCGGCGTCGCCGCCGGTCGTCTGCGCGACCGCGGAGAGCACCGCAGGGCCGGCGAAAGTTTCGGCAGTGGCCGGCGGAGCTGTCGTCGTCACCGGGTCGTCGGTCAGTGCATCCGCGGTCTGCGTGACGGCGGTGATGATGTCATTGGTCGTCGTGTTGGTGGTGGTGCTTGTCGTTGTCCCGCCCGAGCCGGCCAGGGATGGCGTCGCGCCGGCAAAATTGGCCGGACTCGACGTGATGCTGCCGGTTGGCGCGCTGTAGCTGATGCTGCCGCCGGCCGGCACGCTGCTCACGGCGCCGCCGTCGATGACGATGCTGCCGTTGCTGCTGGCCAGCGCGATGGTCTGGCCCTGGATGCCGGCATTCTGCGCAATCGCGCCGTAGGCCGATACATTCACCGCGCCGCCTGCGGCGAGCGGCCCATCCAGGGTGATGGTGCTGTCCGCTGACGCTGTCGGCGCGCTCAGACTGAGGTCCGCGGTGGCGGTGAGACCACCGCTGCCGATGTGGATCGGACTGTGCGCCGTGAAGGCCAGCGAGCCGCCGTTGGCGGTCACCGGCGATGCCGTGGTGACGATGCCGCCGCTGGCATCGATCAGAATGTTGCCGCTGACCGTGCTGACCGCCCCGAGTGTCAGCGGTGCGTCGTAATTCAGTGTCAGTGCGCCCGCCGCCTGAGTGAGGTTGACCGGTCCGCCCAGTGCCAGGCTGCCGCCGTTCTTGGCGAAGCTCTGACTGACGGTCAGGCTGCCGGCGCCGTTCAGCGTGCCGCCAGTCTGGTTGAAAGTCGGCGTCGTCAGGCTGCCGGCGATGCCGAGGCTGCCGCCGGCCATGACGAAGCCGCCGCCGCTGCCCACCATCAGGCTGTCGAGTTGCGTCGCGGCGGTGGCTGCGTCGAAGCTGACGACCGTGCCGGCCGGGATGCTGACGGCAAGTACGTTGACGCCATCGGGCAACGCACCGCCGGCCCAGTTGGACGCGGTCGACCAGTTGCCGCCGGCACCGCCGGTCCAGGTCACGCTGGGCAAGGGCGTAATGCTGCCGCTGCCGCTGGCCGCTGCGGGCAGGCTGTAGTCGGCCGTTTTGCCTCCGCTTAGCGCGAGGCCGCTGTAGCTCACCGTCTTCGTTGCACCGACGTCGCGGCTGTCATAAGCGGCGGTGGCCACCAGCCCGGGCATATCGCCGTTCGCCAGATTGTTCAGCACATAGCTGCCGAGGCTGGCGCTCGCGTTGCCGTCGTAGGTCTTGGTCTGCGCCGCGAAACTGAGCGTCAGCGGGCGTGGCGTGACGGTCAGCGCGCCGTCCACATAGGTGACGCTGTAATTGGCGGGATTGAAGCTGCCTCCCGCGGCGGCGCTGGCGGTGATCGCATACGGCGAACCGGCGACGCCGGCAAGCGAAGCCGCGCCGCTGCTGGCAAGCGTGACGCCATCCACCGTCTGGCCGTTCTTCAGGCCGACGGCGACGAACTCGGTTCCGGTGAAACTCAGCGTGTCGCCGTAAACCTTGCTTTGGTCGCTGGCCGTGACGGTAAGCGGTGCCTGGGTGACGCTATATGCCAATCCGGCGCCGCCGCTGAAGCTGTAGCCGACGCCGCTCGACAGGCCGCCGACATAGGCGATGCCGTAGTTGCCCGCATCGCTGGCGGCGGTGGGCAGCGGCACGCTGTAAGCGGGCAATCCGTCAATCCCGACGTTCCCGGCATTGTCCTCGGCATCGGAGAACCCGGTCAGCGCGTAAGCGAAGCCGGCGCTCGGCGCGTTGCCGTATTCGTGGCTGGCTGTGCCGGTCGCAACCACATCGACCAGCAAGGTGCCCGCGGCTGACGCATAGACAAAACCGTTGCCGGTCGCAGCGACGCTGCCGGGGCTGTTGCCGTAGCGGCGAAAATCGGAAATCAGGCCGCCTTTGACTATCGTCGCCGGATCCTGCGAATACACCAGCCAGCGTCCGTTGCCCGCCGACAGCGGGTGATTTCCGGCATTGATGAAGTCCTGCCCGGCGGCGATCAGGATCGCGTCGCCGGTGCCGCCGGCGGTGATGCCGCCGGTCAGTGCGACATTCCCGGTCGCATTGACCTGCAAGGATGTCAGCGATTCCATGGCCGGCAGGGAAAGGTTGCCGATGTGGGTCACATCCAGTGCGCCGCTGAGCCCGACCGTTCCGCCGCTGTAGTCGAATCCGTTCGCCACCGTCAGGTTTCCGCTGCCGTTCAGCGCGCCGCCGCTGATGCCGAGGTTTTGCACCGACGATGCGCCGTTCAGCACCAGCGTGCCTCCCGAGACCGCGAGCGAACCGCCTACCGTGGCCGTGCCGCCAACGGTGAGCGAACCGCCGGACACATCCAGCGAGTTGCCGCTATCGACAATGAGCGCAGCAATGGTGTCGTCCCCACTCGGATGCGCCACGGCGAAGCCGGAACTGATCAGCGCGGTATTGCCGGCGCCGGGCAAGGCTCCCCCCGACCAGTTCGTCGGCGTCGCCCAGTTCAAGTCGCTGGCCGTGTTGAGGAAGGTTTTCGTTCCCGCGGTCGAATGGATCAGACGGGAGGCTTCACCCGGCGCCAGGTTGTAGCCGGCGTCGAAGTTGGCCGGCAAGGACGTGGTGGCAAAGCTGCCGCTCGCGGTCCCGGTCATGGTCAGATAGGGTATGAAATCGCCGTTGAGCGGCGTGTAGCCACCCACAAGACTCGCGCTAAGCGCAGCCGCCATCGTCACATTGCCGGTTACCGCGAGCTTGTCCGCCAGACCCGGCGCCGTGCCGCCCACGTCTATTGCGACGCTGCCGCCCGCAAGATCCAGATTGCCCGTCAGGCTCAATGTCGCCGTGTCGCCAGCGCCAACTCCCGGTGCCAGGATTCCGTCATTGGTCAGCGTCGCCGCAGCCAGATCCAGAGTCCCGCCGCCACGGATGATTCCGCTCGTCGCATTGATCAGCGAACTGCCGTTGGTGCTCAGCGTCGCCCCGGCGGCCACTTCGAGAACGCCGCTGTTTACGCCGCCGGTGAAGCTGTCCACGCGCAAGCTGCCGGACTCGATGCTGGTCACGCCGCCGGCGTTGTTGGTGAATTCCACCGCACTGGTCAGCAGCGTTGCGCCGACGGCGACGGTCTTCCGGAGCAGGCCCGAATTCACCACGACTTCGACCGAGCCGCCGTCGCCCTGGATGCTCTGGTCGTTCTGGATCAGGAATTGCCCGCCGGCCTTGTTGTCGAACACCACGCTCGCGCCGCCGCCGGTGGTAAAGATGTTGCCGGTGCCGCTCCAGGTCGTGGTGCCGTAGTTGTCGATGCGCCGCGACAGATTCACCGGCCCCGTGATGTCGAGGCTGGCGCCGGCGGCTATCGTGGTCGTGCCGGTGTTGGTGCTTTGCGTGCCGCCCGACCAGTTCATGCTGCCATTCACGGTGACGCCGCCCTCGCCGTTCAGGGTGCCGCTCGACAAGTTGAGATTGGCCGTGGTGATGGTGCCGCTGTTGGCCAGCGTGCCGCCGCCGATGGCCAGCAGACCGCTGCTGGCGATAGAGGCGCCGACGGCGAGGTTGAAGCTGCCGCCGCTGAAATTCACCGTGGTGCCGGCACTGGTGCTGAAGTTGCCGCTGCCGTTGCCGCCGCCGCCCACGGTCAGCGTGCCCGCCGTCAGGGTGCCGGCTCCGCTCGGGTTGAAGGCATTGCCGAAGTTGAGCGTGCCGCTCTGGATGTCCAGCGTGCCGTCGGCATTGTTGAAGTCCACCGCGCTGGTCAGCAGCGTTGCGCCGACGGCGATGGTCTTGCGCAGCAGGCCCGAATTCACCACGACTTCGACCGAGCCACCGTCGCCCTGGATGCTCTGGTCGTTCTGGATCAGGAATTGCCCGCCGGCCTTGTTGTCGAACACCACGCTCGCGCCGCCGCCGGTGGTGAAGATGTTGCCGGTGCCGCTCCAGGTCGTGGTGCCGTAGTTGTCGATGCGCCGCGACAGATTCACCGGCCCCGTGATGTCGAGGTTGGCGCCGGCCGCGATGGTGGTCGTGCCGGTGTTGGTGCCCTGCGTGCCGCCCGACCAGTTCATGCTGCCGTTGATCATCAGGTTTCCAGCGCCCGTGAGACTGCCGCCGGAGAGGTTCATGGTCGCCGCTGTGCCGATGTCCGACGCCAGCGCCAGGTCGAGGCTGCCTGCGGTGATCGACAGGATCTCGTCGCCGGCTAGCTTCACGCTTTTCGCCGCTTCGGCGGTGTTGACGGTCACGGTGTAGGCACCGCCTGCCTGATCGATCACCGCCGCCATCGTCGAGTCCGGCTTGACGCCGCGGCTCCAGTTGCTGCCGGCATTCCAGTTGCCGTCACCAGCCAGGGTCCAGAAATTCATCAGGCCGGCAATCGTCAGTGTTCCGCTCGCGGTCGTCGGGCCGAAAACGAAGGCCGGGTTGGCCGCCAGCGTTGTTACGGTGCTCGTACCCGAGGTCGTCCCGGACGGACTGAGCAGGGCAAATGAATTCCCCGTCCCGCCGGTGAACCCTCCGACCGCCTGGTAACGAATGTCTCCGCCCAGGCTCAGGTTGCCGCTCAGCGCAATCTGATCGTAAAGGCTTCCCGCCGTCGTGCCGCCGATGTCCGCTTCGATGATCGACGTCCCGCCCAGCACCAGATTGCCCGTGATGGCCAGCACCGCCGTGCCGCCAACGCCAACTCCCGGGGCAATCGTGCCGTCGTTGCTCAGCGCGTTGCCGGCACCGACATCGATGGTGCCGGCGCCGCTGATTGTCGCGCCCGAGGCATTGCTGAACCCGCCGGACTTCTGCAGGCTCGCGCCGGATGCCACCGCGATGGTTCCGGCATTGCCCAGATTGCCGGAGAAACTCAAGCTGCCGCTCGTGACATCGACCACGCCGGTCGCCAGGTTGTTGAAGGCCGGCGCGATGGGGGTCGTCACCGCCGTGCCGTTCAGCGATTTCCTCAATTCTCCGGCGTTGTTGACCGTCCCGGCGCCGCTCATGCCGCCGCCGAAACTGCCCAGGTTGAGCTCGAACAGGCCGCCCGCCTGATTGTTGAGGATGCCGGAAAGCGTCACGCCGGTGCAGCAGCCGGTCGAGGTCCAG
>JACPUD010000135.1 GCA_016192435.1 Rhodocyclales bacterium
GAACAGGCGGTCGATCACCAGCAGTTCGGGCGGGCGCAGCAGCCAGCGCACGAAGCCGAGCTGCCAGCGTTCGCCGCGTTCGAGGTTCATCGGCTGTTCGCGGGCGAGGGTTTCGACGCGCTGCGGCGTCATGCCGCAAAGGCGAAAGGCGGCATCGAGGTCCGGGTCGAGCGGATCGCGGTTTTCGGCCGCATCGTAGCGCAGCACCAGCGCGAAATTCCCGGCCACCGTCTGGTTGCCGAGCAGGCCGCCGTCGGCCGGCAGCACGCCGACGCCGGGACAGTCTTCGAGCGCCGCCACGACCCGGCGCGCGATGTCGTCGTCGCCCACCACCAGGCGATGGCGGCCGCCGGCGTCGAGCCGCAGCGCCAGGCGCAGCGCCGCGCCCTCGTACAGGGTGAGCCGGCGCTCGGCGACGGTGGCTTGCAGGGAACTCATCGCAGCACGTAGAGCAGCAGGGCGAAGGCGACGTCGATGACGAAGACGGCGATCAGGCCGGTGCCGACCGACTGCATCGCCGCGCCGGAGATGCCCTGGCTGCCGCGCGCGCCGCTGCTGCCGTGGTGGCAGGCGATGATGCCGACGGCGGCGCCCATCAGCGCGCTCTTGACCAGGCTCAGCAGGGCCAGCCAGGGATCGGCCAGATCGAGGAAACGCCCGGCCGCCTCGGCCAGCGGCCGGCCTTCGACGAGGGCCGTGGCGAGCCAGCCGCTGCCGACCGAAACCGCCTGGAAGCAGGCGGTCACCGCCGGCAGGGCGATCGCCATGCCGACGATGCGCGGCAGCAGCAGGTAGTCGGCGGGCGGCACGCCGAGCCGGCGCAGGGCGGTGAATTCGTCGTGCAGGCGCATCACCGCGAGTTCCGAGGCGATGCCGGCGCTGCTGCGCGCCACCACCACCAGCGCCGACAGCAGCGGCGCCAGTTCGTAGAACAGGCCGAGAAACAGCATGCGCTGGGTCAGGTCGCTGTCGGCGCCGATCAGCGCCGACAGCTGGGTCGCCGCGGCGGCGCCGGTGAGCATGGCGAGCACGCCGATCACCGGCAGGGCGGCCACTCCGGCGCCATGGATCTGCCGGTAAAGCTGCTCGCGCAGCAGCGGCCGCCGCAGTTCGCGGTGGCGGCTGCCGACGAACCAGATCAGGCCGAGGTAGGAGGCGAAGCGGCCGCGGGCCAGGAGGCTCATCCGGCTTCTCCGCGCGGCGCCGTGAGCGGCGGGGTCCAGCCCCAGAGCGCGGGCAGGTCGGCCTGCGGGCGGCCGAGATCGACCAGGCCGCCGGCCTGGTCGACTGCGGCGGCCACCTCATGCGAGCAGATCACCGGATGCGGGTATTCCTTGGTCATGGCTTCGAGGCGCGCGGCGATGCCGACGGCATCGCCGATCACCGAGAACTCGCGGCGCTGGCCGGCGCCGACGTAGCCGGCGAGGACTTCGCCGCAGTGGATGCCGATGCCGATCCGCAGCGCGGCGATGCCTTCGGCGGCGAGTTCCGCGTTGAGCCGGTCGACGCGCAGCAGCAGATCCTGGGCGGCTTCCAGCGCGTTGCGCTGCGGCGCCGGCAGCGGCTGCGGCAGGCCGAAGGTGGCCATCAGGCCGTCGCCGACGTATTTGTCCACGGCGCCGCCGCTGGTCTGGATGGCCAGCGCGGCCGCGGCATGGAAGCGGTTGAGCAGGGCGATCATGGCCTCGGGCGTGGACTGCGCGCCGCGCGCCGCGAATCCGCGGATGCCGGCGAACAGCAGGGTCACGCTGCGGCGCTGGCCGTTCTGTTCGAGCTGCAGCTCGCCGCCGAGCAGGGCGCGCATCACCTGCGGGCTGACGTGACCGGCGAACATGCGGCGCAAGGTCTGCTTTTCGCGGAAATGCAGGGCGAAGTCCCAGGCATGGCGCGCGGCGAAAGCGAGCAGGGTAACGATGACAATGTTGGCCACCGGCAGATAGCTGCCATGCCAGAGGGCGAAGGTGGACCCGGCGACGAAGCCGCCGATGACGCCGGCCAGCACCAGCCCCTTGGCCCAGCCGCCGCGGCCGAACCAGAGCAGGACGCCGATGCCGGCCAGCAGCAGCCTGAATTCCGTTTCCGTGCGTTCGATCAGGCCGCGGCCGAGCAGCGAGCGCAGGGTCTGGATGTGCACCACGGCGCCGGGCTCGGTGCGGCTGCCCGGTTCCCAGGCCGCCAGCGGCACCGGCAGGCGATGGCGGGTTTCGGTCGGCAGCAGGTTGGCCACCACCACGGCGCGGCCCTGCACCAGGGCCAGCAGCTTGTCGTCCTCGCCGCGGCGGATCCAGTCCAGCACCGTGGCGACCGGCGTGTATTCGATGGCGCCGCCGACGCTGTAGTCGATCATGCCGGTCAGCGATCCCTGGCGCCCCAGATGCTTGGCCATGGCCAGCGCCAGCGGTTCCTGATTCTCGTCGGAGCGGCAGCGGCGCTGGTTGACCCGGCGCACGATGCCGTCGGCATCCTCGCAGATGGCCAGCGAGGCAATCGCGCTCTTGCCGATCGCGGCCAACAGTTCCGGCGCAATCGGCCGCAGCTTGCGGTCGACCCCGGGCGGTTGCCCTACCACCAGCGGCGCCGCGCCGCGCAGCCGGTAGATGCCTGCCAGCAGCACCGAGTCGATGTCCTTGACCAGGAAGTCGTAGGAACGCACCGGCAGCGGCAGCGCCAGGCCGACCACGGCCGGCTGCGCCGAGGAGAGGCCGGCCAGCAGCGCGCCGAGATGGGTATGCCAGAGCGCGGTGGGTTCGGGAATGGATTCGTAGGCGGCTTCGTCGATGCCGATCACCACCACGTCATGGGCCAGCGGCGTCGGCGCCCTGGCGCGCAGCCAGCGCACCTGGGCATCGTAGAGCGACTGGTCGGCGAAGCGCAGCGTGCGGGTCCCCATCAGGCCCCAGGCCGCGGCGCACAGCAGCAGGAAACCAATCAGGATATCGCGCGAGAGGTGGAACATGGACTGATTATGGCATGCGGCCGCAGCGGCGAAAGCCGCCGCTCGCCGCGGTGCGGCTCAGGCCGTCGGGCGCAGCTCGAAGTCGCTGAACTCGCCGACGGCAGTCTCGACCATGACATCGGCGACCACGGCCCCGGCCGGACCGCGCCGGCTCCATTCCAGCATCCGCTCGATCTGATCCGCATCGCCGGCGATCATCGCCTCGACGCTGCCGTCGCGGCGGTTGCGCACCCAGCCGGCGACGCCCAGCAGGCGCGCCTGCGCCATCATGGCGTAGCGGAAGCCGACGCCCTGCACGACGCCGCTGATGACCAGGCGGCGAACCGCGTTCACTTCACTTTCATGCCCGGCTGGGCGCCGCTGTCGGGCGAGAGCAGGAACAGGCCGGGCGCCTTGTCGTCGGAAGCGGCCAGCACCATGCCTTCCGACATGCCGAACTTCATCTTGCGCGGCGCCAGGTTGGCCACCATCACGGTGAGCCGGCCGACCAGCAGCGCCGGATCGTAGGCCGACTTGATGCCGGCGAAGACATTGCGCGTGCCGCCCGCGCCGAGATCCAGCGTGAGGCGGATCAGCTTGTCGGCGCCCTCGACATGCTGCGCGTCGGCGATGCGCGCGATGCGCAGATCGACCTTGGCGAAGTCGTCGATCGAGATGTGCTGTATGGCAGGAACTGCTTGGCCCTGCGCCTTGTCCTCGGTCGCCTGCTGGTGCTGGGCGTGGCGCTGCGGCGAATGCGGCTCGATAGTTGGCGCTGGCGCCACGGCGGTCGCGGCCGCCGGTGTCGCCGTGGGTTCCAGCGATTCGCGGTTGGCGGCGATCAGGGCCTCGATCTGCTTCGGGTCGATGCGCTGCATCAGGTGTTCGTAGGTATTGATCAGGTGCGCCGGCGGCAGCAGGTGGCCGGCATCCGCCCAGTGCAGCGGCGCGACGTTGAGGAATTCCTCGGCGCGCTGCGCCAGTTTGGGCAGCACCGGCTTGAGATAAATCGTCAACAGGCGGAAAGCGTTGATCAGAAGTGTGCAGACCTCGTGCAGCCGGGCCTCCTGGCCTTCCTGCTTGGCCAGCACCCAGGGCTGGTTCCTGTCCACGTACTGGTTGATCTGGTCGGCCAGGGCCATGACGCGGCGCAGCGCGCGCGCCGTGTCGCGGCCCTCGTAGTAGCCGGCGATTTCCTCAGCGGCCTGCTTGATGCCCGGCAGTTCGGCGTGGAAGCGCTCGCCGAGATGGTCATGCAGCAGCTTGCCGTCGAAGCGCTTGGCGATGAAACCGGCGGCGCGGCTGGCGATGTTGATGTACTTGCCGACCAGGTCGGAATTCACGCGCTGGGTGAAGTCATCGAGGTTGAGGTCGATGTCCTCCATCGTGCCGTTCAACTTGGCGGCGAAGTAATAGCGCAGCCATTCCGGGTTGAGGCCCTGCGTCAGGTAGCTCTCGGCGGTGATGAAGGTGCCGCGCGACTTCGACATCTTGGCGCCGTCCACGGTCAGGAAGCCGTGGGCGAAGACGCTGCTCGGAATGCGATAGCCGGCGTGCTCGAGTTCGGCCGGCCAGAACAGCGCATGGAAATACAGGATGTCCTTGCCGATGAAATGGTAGAGCTCGGCTTTGGATTCCTTGCCCCAGAACTCGTCGAAGTCGAGGCCCTTCTTGCCGCAGAAATTCTTGAACGAGCCCATGTAGCCGATCGGCGCATCGAGCCAGACGTAGAAGAACTTTCCCGGCGCGCCCGGGATTTCGAAGCCGAAATAGGGCGCGTCGCGCGAGATGTCCCAGTCGGTCAGCTTGTTCTCGCCGGGTTCGCCGAGCCATTCCTGCAGCTTGTTGATCGCCTCGGGCTGGGCCTTGCAGACCTCGCGCGTGGCGCGGCGCAGGAATTCCTGGCAGCGCGGATCGGAGAGCTTGAAGAAATAGTGGTCGGAGGATTTCAGCACCGGCTGCGCGCCCGACACCGCCGAGTAGGGGTTCTTCAGTTCGGTCGGCGCATAGGCCGCACCGCAGGATTCGCAGGCGTCGCCGTACTGGTCCTTGGCCCCGCACTTGGGGCACTCGCCCTTGATGAAGCGGTCGGGCAGGAACATGTTCTTGACCGGATCGTAGTACTGCTCGATCGAGCGCACCTCGATCAGGCCGGCGGCCTTGAGCTTGGCGTAGATATCCTCGGAATAATGCCGCGTCTCGTCGGAATGCGTCGTGTGGTAGTTGTCGAAGGCGACATGAAAGCCGGCGAAATCGCGCGAGTGCTCGGCATGGACGCGGGCGATCAGGGCCTCCGGCGTGATGCCTTCCTTCTCCGCGCGCAGCATGATCGGCGTGCCATGGGTGTCGTCGGCGCAGACGTACCAGCATTCATGCCCGCGCATCTTCTGGAAGCGCGTCCAGATGTCGGTCTGGATGTATTCGACCAGGTGGCCGAGGTGGATCGCGCCGTTGGCATAGGGCAGGGCGCTGGTAACGAGGATCTTGCGGATCATGATGCGGTCTTTCCGGGGGGCTGGCGGCGGCCGCATGGCCTGCCGCGCTTCAAGGGGCGCATTGTACCGGGGCGGGGTGGCGTATCGCCAGCGCCAACTCTTGAAGTTCCGTCATTCCCGCGAAAGCGGGAATCCAGGCTTGCTGGGGCGTTGCCGGGACTCGCCCCGGCGGGCGAGATACTTTCTTGCTGCGCGGCAAGAAAGTATCCAAAGAAACGCGCCCCGCCTCCCCGGCCTGACTGCGTCAGGCTGCCCTCGCTGCGAAAGCTGCGCCGGGCCGGCCGCTAAACTAGCCGGCCAAAAAGCGGCCGTCGTCGGACAACGCGACCGGAATTCCCCGGCGAACCTTCCTCGCTCGGCGGGTCAGAGGGGAATGAAAACCGACGCGCGTTTCGGGTCGGGTGAAAAAAATTCGAAGCCGATTAGTTTGAACTCACGCCACCGACAGGACAGCGCCCAAACGAGACGTTCGCCGTCTCGCTGGTCGAATGGCTGGTTTCTGAGCAGACCGGCCGTTCCACTTGAATGCTGACTGAGTGCTCCTCGGCCGAAGCAGACGTTTAGTTCAAGCCGTCAGGGGTCGGCCATCGACCGATTACTGAAGTTCCCATTCTCAGGGAGCGGACGCTAAATCCTAAAGCTCACCTGCGAACCTGGCGATCCAGTTTGGTGAAAGGGACATGGGGTGGAACACTTGGTTGTTGGGCCTCATTCTTTGTAGAAGATCGCGTCTAGCATTGCCGCCCGGCCGTCCCAGACGGCCGCTTCCTTCGCATTCTTTGGCCTCTTTGAGTTCCACCATGGCGCATCGAGAACGCGCTCGACAATTTCATCCCAATATCGCTCGTAGGTCATTCCAGTTCGCGCTATCCCGAAGTCACTGCAAAGGTCCCGCTGGTTTTTTGAATCAAGGCAGACGAACTGGTCGGGTCGCTTCAATGCCAATAGGCGGCTAGCGACAGCAATCCCATGTCTTCCATTTGGAAAGGCCTCAATAAATTCAGAAATGTACCTTTCATATTCCGCGCGCGTGACCACACCCCGCAGTGGAATCTCCTCAAGAGCCTGCGATAGATGCTCATTGTTCTCGTTTACGGCTTGATGGTAATAGCCAGCGCCCTGCATGCTTCCAAACCAACCCCACCGGCTCTCTTGAACATTCGGTAATCCAGCTATGGTCTTTCGCAACGGCAAATCCATCGACGCGAAGGTTCGATGCTCGGCAAATGCCCTCCTCACAATTGCTAGAAGTTCACAGCGATTCTCAAAACCATGATGCTGATCGGCCTTCACTGTGGTGAAGTACCGATCCCACGCCATTGACATTACAGAAGAAGCAGTGAGCAGCTTGGTGGTGTCGTTCGGACCGTATTGACCGGTCAAGCGGCGAAGTGCAGATTGTTTGCGAATCCATACCTCACGGTAGGCCGCAGCTTCGCTTTCCTTGATTGGGCTGCCTAGCTTCCAATAGCGGTCAATGAGGGCAACAATTTCATCCCGAAGTGCAGATGCCCCGTCCTCAAAACTCCCAAATAGAAGCATAGCTTCTGAATTCATACTGAGAGCACCGGACGTGAGATTTGCGCTTCCAATCAGCGCTTCCCATCGATCATCGTTGCGAAAAAGGTAGATCTTTGGATGAAACACGCCGCTCGGCTGAAGTACAAACCGAATGTTGGACTTGCCTTGGAAGGTATAGAGCACATCTGGGTGTGTTTGATAAAAGTGCGTGCCAATTACGGCCCGCGTAATTCGCGAGGAGTGCTCTTGAAGCAGCTCGAAAACTGAGTTTCCCGACGAAGCCCATGCGACTGCGAATGTAGCTTCGGAATAGTTTTCAATTAGACGGGATAGCGTTCTGACCAGTTTTTTGTTGCTCGATATCAACTTCATAGGTTCATCTCCTGCGGCCCAACGCGCCGAAGACCGACGCCGGAGCGTGTGACGCGGGGAGCCTGCTCGATTTGCTAGCTAGAACTCCTGAAAGTCACCGAATATTTCCTCCACCATGACCGGACGGAAACCATCCTGAAACAACGTGGCCCGCACAAGTTGGTTGAACAGGGTGCCACGCGTTCGGTAGATCTGGTCTGTCATAAAATACGCCAGCTTCATAACGACCTTGTCGTCGCCCGGGTAAATCTTCTCCCCGGGATGATCTCGTTCCGAGACCGTCCGCAGGAACACTGTATCCTCAGCGCTTCGACGCGCCACGTACATTGGATAGCTGTGGGGCTGGTGCATCACGCTCCGGGGAAACTCCACGTCGACGTGGTAGGGGCCGAGCGCTTCTGCACCAAGGTTGCGGAGGAGTATGAAGAGATCGTAGTCATGGCGATCTGTACTGCGATACCTTGTCTTCCAAGAGAGTTCTAGTTCCGCGAACCCATCACGCACCTGATTCTCTCCGCGCCCCTCGATTGCCGCATGGGCGGCGCGCTCAGCTTCGGTGCGCCATTGCAGCAGCAACTCGACTTTGTAGCGATTGGGATCATTGTCGATGAGCTTGGCGCAGTTCTGGCATAGCCAAATCCCATTTTTAATGGACCGTCGCCCCTCAGAGGAGATATTCGGGTCATATCTCGCACCGCCTTCGGAAGCTGCCGTTATGTGAGCGGCAACACCAATATTCACGATCTGGTTCGACTCTGATCGCGGGCCGGTAGTGAGTTTTCGGCAAGAAGGATTCGAACAGCGGACGCCCACCCGCTTGGCTAGGATATCGACGTCGTTGCGTGAGAAATCGTCGCGTGCCATATGAGAACTTCCGTCAAGTCGCCCGAGCTGCCCAATGTGAAGTCGACAGCAAAATTGCAGGGATTCGCGTGTTGCTTGATGGATAACCTGGAACACACGTCAGACAAGTGTCATTTGTATGAACGGGTTCAGCAAACTGACTGGCTATTGCGTCCACCAAAATCTCCCACAAAACCCGCATGGAGCAAATTCCAGCTTGCATACTACTCTAGGCAGAAGGACTGCTATGAGGATCGCTGTCGAACAGCCGCTTCTGGCCGGTTGCGGCAGTTAGGTCAGAAAAGGATGAACGACCGCTCCGGCCGATAGGTGTGAATTGACGGTACGTTCGGTTTCAGAATGAAGCGGACCATTGAATGTCCGAACCAGTTGAATTGCACCCGGCCGCTTCTGGCCGGGTCCGGAAGTAAATCCAGTTGCGGATCAAACGACCGAGCGGGGCAGTTTCAAATTGCTTTTCCACGTGGCCCGCAACGCGCGTCGGTTTTCATCCCCCTCTGACCCGCCGAGCGAGGAAGGTTCGCCGGGGAATTCCGGTCGCGTTGTCCGACGACGGCCGCTTTTTGGCCGGCTAGTTTAGCGACCGGCCCGGCGAAGCTTTCGCAACGAGGGCAGCCTGACGCAGTCAGGCCGGGGAGGCGGGGCGCGTTTCTTTGGGTACTTTCTTGCCGCGCAGCAAGAAAGTATCTCGCCCGCCGGGGCGAGTCCCGGCATCTCCCTTCGGCAGGAAAAGCCCAAGAGTTGGCGCTGACGCCACGGCGCATTGCAGCATGGAAAACCTCCA
>JACPUD010000132.1 GCA_016192435.1 Rhodocyclales bacterium
ATCGCTGCTTCGTTCGCTTCACCGGTGCGGATGCGCACGACTTGCTCGACCGCCGTGACGAAAATCTTGCCGTCGCCGATCTTGCCGGTGCGCGCCGCCTTGATGATGGCCTCGATGGCCGGTTCCACGGTCTCGTCGGCGACGACGATCTCGATCTTGATCTTGGGCAGGAAATCGACCACGTACTCCGCGCCGCGGTACAACTCGGTGTGTCCCTTCTGGCGGCCGAAGCCCTTGACCTCGGTGACAGTCAGTCCCGTCACGCCGACGTCCGACAGCGCTTCGCGAACTTCGTCGAGCTTGAACGGCTTGATCACGGCTTCGATTTTCTTCATGACTGGTTTCCCTTGATTCAGTACTCGTCTGGATAACGCGATGTTATCGGATAGCGCCAATCCTTGCCGAATCCGCGTTGCGTGACGCGAATCCCGACCGGCGCCTGACGCCGCTTGTATTCATTCTTCTTCAGCATGCCGACCACCTTGCGCACCTCTGCCTCGGGGTAGCCGCGGGCGATGATCTGGCGCGGGCTTTCGTCGCGCTCCATGTAGGCCTCGATAATGGCATCGAGCACTTCGTAGGGCGGCAGGGTGTCCTGGTCGGTCTGGCCGGGCTTGAGCTCGGCCGAGGGCGCGCGCGCGATGATGTTGTGCGGTATCACGTCGGAAACCGCATTGCGCCAGCGTGCCAGCTCATAGACAAAGGTCTTCGCGACGTCCTTGATCACGGCGAAACCGCCGGCCATGTCGCCATACAGCGTGGCGTAACCGACCGCCATCTCGCTCTTGTTGCCGGTGGTCAGCACGATGCGTCCGGTGCGGTTCGACAGCGCCATCAGCAGCATGCCGCGGATCCGCGCCTGCAGGTTCTCGTCGGTGGTGTCCCAGGCCGGCTTCGGTCCGAGTTGCGCGAAAGTCGGCGCCAGCATGGCGGCGAACTGGTCCATCGCCGCCGCAATGGCAATCTCGTCGTATTGCACGCCGAGCCGGCGCACCATGTCGCGCGAGTCGTCGAGGCTCATCTGCGCGGTCCAGGGCGAAGGCATCATCACGCAGCGCACGCGCTCGGCACCCAGCGCGTCGACCGCGATGGCCAGCGTCAGCGCCGAATCGATGCCGCCGGACAGGCCGATGATGGCGCCGGGAAAGCCGTTCTTGCCGAGGTAGTCGGCCACGCCCAGCTTCAGCGCGGCATAGACCTCGGCTTCGCGCGAAGGCGGCTCGGCCATGCGCCCGGGCAGCAGATTGCCGTCGGCATAGTCGACGAATTCCAGGGCCTCGACGAAGGCCGGCAACTGATGCGTGAGGCGGCCCTGTCCGTCCAGCGCAAAGGAAGCGCCGTCGAACACCAGTTCGTCCTGGCCGCCCACCAGATTGGCGTAGATCACCGGCTTGCCGGTGGCCGCCACGCGGTCGCGCAGCACCTCGTAGCGCCGCGCCTGCTTGTTCATGTGGAAAGGCGAGGCATTCAGCGTCAGCATCAGTTCCGCCCCGGCCACGGCGGCCGCTTCGGTGGCGCCGTATTCCCAGACGTCGGCGCAGATCGCCAGGCCGCAGCGGACGCCTTTCAGCTCGACCACGCAGGGTTCGCGGCCTGCCGCGAAATAGCGCTCCTCGTCGAAGACTTCGTAGTTGGGCAGGCGATGCTTGCGGTAGGTCGCCGCCACCCGGCCGTTGAGCAGGAGCGACGCGGCGTTGTAGCGCTTGCCCGCCGACTCCTCGGGATAGCCGATCACGATCGGCAGCTCGGCGACGCGCGCCAGGCGATCCAGTTGTGCCGCGCAGGCGCGATAGAAATCCGGCCGCATCAGCAGGTCTTCCGGCGGGTAGCCGGAAAGCGCAAGTTCCGGCGTCAGCAATACGTCGGCGCCCGCGTCACGAGCGCGCGCGGCGAACTCCAGAATCCGGGCGGAATTGCCGGCTAGATCGCCGACATGGGCGTTGAACTGGGCAATGGCTACGCGAAGGCGACTCATGGCCTAACTATAACGGATACCCGCGGCTACCCGACCAGAGGACTTCCAGTGAAAACGGGCGCGGCCTCGCCGCACCCGGCTCAGAACGCCGGCTTCTCCTTGGCGCTCTCGTAGGCAGCGACGCCTTCCATGATTTCCTTTTTGGCGTCTTCGACGCCCAGCCAGCCCTGCACCTTGACGAACTTGCCGGGTTCGAGGTCCTTGTAGTGCTCGAAGAAATGCGAAATCTGGTCGAGCATGATCTGCGGCAGGTCGCGCGGGCTATCCACGTTGCGGTACATGGGCGTCAGCTTATCGACGGGAACGGCCAGCAGTTTCGCGTCCTCACCCGCCTCGTCGGTCATCTTCAGCATACCGATCGGCCGGCAGCGCACCACCACGCCCGGCGGCAGCGCGAACTGGGACATCACCAGGACATCCACCGGGTCGCCGTCGCCGGCGATGGTGTGCGGGATGTAGCCGTAGTTGCAGGGATAGTGCATTGCGGTGCACATGAAGCGATCGACGAAGATGGCGCCGGATTCTTTGTCGACTTCGTACTTGATCGGCTCGGAGTGCATCGAAATCTCGATAACCACATTGAAATCATTCGGCAAATCCTTGCCGGAAGGAACGCGATCGAGACCCATGGCCACTCCTTTTTGCTAAAGCGCGAATTATAGCGCCGCAAGATTTCGCCTTCCTGACAGGCAGCGGCGCATCTCCATCGAGGGTTTGGAGACAAAAACCGCCAACTCCCTGTTGACAACGCGGCTCAGATCAATGAGAATCATTCGCATTACGTTTTGTATTGAACAGCGACTTGCGATGAAGACCGAAACCCTGCCGACAAGCATCAGGCCCGAACTGCCCCGCGGCCACGCCGAGACCCCGCGCGCGCTGGACAGTGCAGCCCTGCTCGGCGCCAGGGGCGAGGTCGAAATCACCCATCAGGGCGAAACCTATCGCCTGCGGCGCACGCGCCAGGGCAAGCTGATTCTCACCAAATAAGCCAGGAGCCATCATGTACGTCTGTATCTGCAATGCAGTCACTGAAAGCGATATCGGCAGCGCCGTTGCCGAAGGCTGCTGCAGTCTGCGACAATTGCGTGAGCAACTCGGCGTCGGCGCCTGTTGTGGTCGTTGTACGGGTTGCGCGCGCGACGTGCTCGAAAACTCCCTGCACGCTCACACGCCCCATCGACCCGCCACCGCCGGGCAACTGGCGGCGGCCTGAACGACGAGAGGCTCCCCATGAAAGGCGACAAGAAAGTCATCCAGCTCCTCAACAAGTGCCTGGTCAATGAGCTGACCGCGATCAACCAGTATTTCCTGCACGCCCGCATGTACAAGAACTGGGGTTTCGATGCCCTGGGCAAGCACGAGTACCAGGAATCCATCGAAGAGATGCACCATGCCGACCACCTGATCGAGCGCGTGCTGTTCCTCGAAGGCCTGCCCAACCTGCAGGCGCTGAACAAGCTGATCATCGGCGAGAACGTGCCCGAATGCCTGGCCGGCGACCTCAAGCTGGAACAGGGCGCGCATGCCGACACCAAGGCGGCCATCACTTACTGCGAGAGCGTGCATGACTATGTCACGCGCGAGATTCTGGAAGACATTCTGGAAGACACCGAAGAGCACATTGACTATCTCGAAACCCAGCTCGAACTGATCGAGAAGGTCGGCGTGCAGAACTATCTGCAAACGGCGATGGGAGAGTCGCCCGCTTCCTGATATCCGTTTTGCCGGGGCGGCAGGTCCGTCCCGGTCGCAACCCGCAATACCAGCCAGCCAGCCGGCGCGATGACGTACGGCAAGCCAGCCAGGGATTCCTTTACCCTTTGGAGGTTTGCCATGTATCTCGTCCGTTCGCTGCTCGTCGCCTGTTCCACCCTCGGGGCCACCGCCGCCCTTGCCCTCGAATACCCGATCGGCTCGCCGCAGAATCTTGCCGGCATGGAAGTCGCCGCCG
>JACPUD010000126.1 GCA_016192435.1 Rhodocyclales bacterium
AAGGCGCTGCCCACGGGGCTGGAACCGAAAATGCGCAAACCGAACCTCGAAGCCACCCAGGTGTTGCTGGACGCCATTGAGCGCCGCAATCTTTCCTATATCAAAACCCTATTGACCATGGATTTCGATCTCGACGAGCCCGGCGCCGACGGCGCGACGCCGCTGATGCGCGCCGCCCAGCGCGGGGAATTCAAGATAGTCCAGTTGCTGATCAAGCGGGGCGCCTCGCCATTGGTGGCCGGAGCTAACGGCAAGGCTTCGGATCTGGCGCAAAAGAACAACTTCCCGTCGGTCGCCGAGTACTTGAAGAAGGTTGAAGAAGTCCAGGCGGCGGAAACCTCGCGACGGGCCGCAAGCCGGTCTCAGGGCGATACGGCGGTCGTTGCTTGACCCGGCTTGCTCGCGGCGAGAAGCCTAGCTTCCCGTACCGGCGGCGTCTCGCTTATCCCGCAGCGGCTCGCCGGCCATCAGGTGGAGAGCAATGACGATTCCTGCGATCACGTTGCCCAATGCAAATCCCGCAAGCAGCAGCGTGGTGCCAAGGGGCAGTTGATAGGCGTGCAACACGAAGGAGATGGCCGACGACAGGCCGTTGAGTAGGATAAGCAGCCAGAACAGCGGATTTCGCGGCTGTATGAGTCGCGCGAACTTCAGTTCTCTGGTCATAAGACACGATCGCTGCAATCCGCATCACGACACACGATTAGTAACCGGGCCGCAGCAGATAGATTTCCACCCAGTGCCGCCGCGCATCCCGCTCCTTTTCGTGTTCACCGCCGAAACTGGCCAACAGGATGCGTCGCGAGAGCACGCCGAGTTCTTGCAGGCGTTCCTTGACTTGTTGCAGGACTTTCTCTGCGAGTCCGATATTCAATGCCGGACTGCCGCGGTCCGGAACATGGCTTTCGAGGCGCAGAAGAATGCGCTCATCCCGCTTTGCCTCGTTGGCTATTTTCGCCAGGCGACCTTCCATCTCCAAGGAAAATCCCCCGCTGCCCGGGTCGATCTTGATCACCGCATCGGGTTCCGGCTCATGGCTGGCTTCCTTCTGCGGAGCAGACGGTGGCGCCGGCTTGGTAGCCAGCTTCCGCCTGGCTTGATCGCTGTCGGCAGGAGATCGCCTGGCTTGCCGGATGGCGGCGGAATCGGTGCGGTAGTCCGTCGCTTGGGGCACCGCCGAATGGGTATTTCCGGCGCTCTTTGGCGGGGCCGCGCATGCGCCCAGGCATAGCGCAGTCGCCGCGATCAATAGGCTTGCTACAAGTTTCATTTCTTTCTCGCTGCAATGGTTCCGCCAAAAATATCATGCTGAGCGAAGCGGCAGATGGCGGCGATGATGGGATGCGTCAGCTTGCGTTCATTGGTAATGGCAAAGATCTGTTCGCGCACGGTATCGATTCTGCCCACGACCTGTACGTCGTGCTGACTGACGATGTAGGACTCGATCGCCGTCGGTGCCACAAAAAAACCGGCCCCGGCCTGGCCGAATGCCTGCAACAGTGCGCTGTCGTCGAATTCACCGACGATGCGCGGCCGCAGCCGCTCGGCCTCGAACCAACGCATCAGGCGCGGTTGCAAGGCCACATCGACTCCGGGAAGCAGAAACGCGGCGCCGTCGAGCAGCAGCGGAAAGGGTCGGGACGCCTGCTGGACCAGCGCTTGCGTGCCAAACACGCTGATCCCGCTCTCGCCCAGGAAATGGTCGTAACCGCGCACATTCAGGTTGTCGGGCATGGGACGATCGGCGATCACCATGTCGAGGCGATGTATCGCCAGGTCCGCCAGCAGCGTCGTCAGGCGCCCTTCGCGACAGATCAGCTTGATGGGTTCCTCAAAGGCCAGGGACGGCTCGACCAGACGATAAGCCACCATTTTCGGGACCGAGTCGGCGATGCCTACACGGAACGGCGCACCGTGCGCCAGCGCGCCGTCGCGCAGCGAATCCAGCATTTCATCCCCCAGCGCGAATATCTGTTCGGCGTAACCGAGCAGGCGTTGCCCGGTTTCGGTCAACTCCAGGCCGCGTCCGACACGGCGAAACAGATCGACCCCGAGCATGGCCTCAAGTTCGCTCAACTGGCCGCTGATCGACTGAGGCGTGAGATGCAGTTGCTCGCTGGCACGGGCGATGCTGCCGGATTTTGCAACCATCCAGAAATAGCGCAAGTGCTTGAAGTTGAGGGCGGCCATGATGTCTCGTCGTTGATTTATGCGCTATGCGCCGCAGATGCCGTGATCCGACTTGCTGCGCAGACCGTCGCATCCGTTTATCCGATTAATTAGTTAATTATATTCGATTTGTACGATCCTTCTGCCGACTCTATGATGGCCCGTTCGGTGATCCCGAGGCTGCTATCCGCAGCGCCTGACACTCACTGAACAGTGCAATCGAAGAGGAGTCAATCATGAAACGGACACTGCTATTTCTCGCTACCAACATGGCCATCGTGCTGGTGCTCTCGATCACCATGCGCGTGCTGGGTGTCGAGCCCTATCTCAACGCCAACGGCCTGAATCTAGGCTCCTTGCTGATATTTGCCGCAGTGATGGGCTTTGGCGGATCGTTCATCGCGCTGGCCATCTCCAAGTGGTCGGCAAAAAAATCGATGGGTGTGCGGGTGATCGAGACGCCGTCGACGTCGACCGAATTCTGGCTGCTCGAAACCATCCGCAAATATGCGGCGGAAGCCGGCATCAAAACGCCCGAAGTGGGCATCTACGAATCGCCGGACGTCAATGCCTTTGCCACTGGCATGAGCAAGAACAGTTCACTCATCGCTGTCTCCACGGGCCTGCTGCAAACCATGACCAGACAGGAAACCGAAGCGGTGCTCGGGCATGAAGTCGCCCACGCAGCAAACGGCGACATGGTAACCCTGGCGCTGATCCAGGGCGTGGTGAATACCTTCGTGATGTTCTTCTCGCGCGTTATCGGTCACCTGGTGGACAAGGTGGTGTTCAAGACCGAGCGCGGCCATGGTCCGGCGTTCTTCGTCACCATGATCGTTGCCGAACTGGTATTGGGTGTCCTCGCCTCTGTCATCGTCATGTGGTTCTCGCGCCAGCGTGAATTCCGGGCCGACCAGGGGGGTGCCAGCCTTGCCGGTAGGCAAAACATGATTGCCGCGTTGCAACGTCTGAATTCGCTGCATCCGCAGCCTCTGCCCGACAAAATGGCCGCCTTCGGCATTGCCGGCGGCGGCGGTGGCGGCATCAAACGGCTTTTCATGACCCATCCGCCATTGGAAGAGCGCATCGCGACGCTCAAGGCTGGTTCCGACTGATCGGACATCGGCCAGGCCGGTTTTATCGCCTTGGCGCCGGCCGCGCTGTTCAGCGCGCGGCAGCGAGGAAGGCTTCCAGCAGCGGCGCGCAGTCGAGCAAGTCCTCGTCGGCGAACTGGGCGTGAAACTCCGGATGCCATTGCACGCCGCAGACGAAGCTGCGACCGTCCCAGCGTATCGCCTCCACTACGCCGTCGGCACCCTCGGCCTCCACCACCACGCCGCGGCCGGGCCGGTTGATCGCCTGGTGATGGATCGAGACGACCTTGGCTTCGGTACGGCCGCCGAACCAGTCGGCGAACTTTCCGCCGGCGATGAATTTCACCGTATGGATGTTGCGATCGTAAGCCGGCGTCTCATGCCCGGATGCCGTAGGAAATTGGGTCGGCAGATCCTGAAACAGCGAGCCGCCGAGTGCAACGTTGATCAACTGCATGCCGCGACAGATACCAAGAATGGGTTTGCGGGCTTCCATGAACTCATGCACCAGTTCCAGCTCGTAGGCGTCGCGCACCGCATCCCCGTTCCATTCCGGCCGCAGCGGCTCTTCGCCATAGGCTTGCGGGCTGACATCGGCGCCGCCCTGCAGGATCAATCCATCAAGGTATTCGGCATAGTCGCGCAAGCGGATATTGCTGCGCAGCAATGTGCCATCGGCCACCACCGAGGGCACCATCAGCACCAGTACATCCCGCGACATCGCCCACTGCGCCACGCTTTGCTCGAGTACCTGCAGCGTCCTGCTGCGAATGCCGGCGCCGCCCAGTTCGGGATGAAAGATGCGGGCCGAAAGGCCGATGCGGATCGGCCGCCGCCGCCCGATCATGTCGCCCTCTTGGTGCGGAAGCTGCGAACGGCGGCATCGACCATGCCCGCGACGCCTCCCTGCTCGCCATACTGTCCGCGCAGAAAGCTGGCGTGATTGCCCGTGTGGACCGTAACGGCGTAGAGCTCGTCGAGAGCCGCCTGGCTGCCCAACGCCGCGGCATGAGGGGTGAGGTGGCGCAGCGTGGCCAGGATGTCTTCGCGCAATGAACGGTTCTCGTTGGTCTTGGGATGCACGAAGGCGCCGTCGAGACCAAATCGGCAGGCTTGAAAGCGGTTGTAGTTGTAGACCAGATAGTCGTCTTCGGCCGGTGGCGGCTCCTGGTGTTGGAGCAACATGCGGCACAAGGCCTGCAGGTAGCTGGCCAGGGCCGCGGCACGTTCTACGCTCAACGGCGTATCGCAGACGCGCAGTTCGATGGTGCCGTACTCGGGCTTGGGGCGGATGTCCCAGTAAAAATCCTTCATGCTCTTCACCACGCCGGTAGCCTCCATCTTGGCGAAGTAGCTACGTTCGAAGTCGATCCACCTTAGCAGGAAGGGCGCGCGACCAGAAAGCGGAAAGGCAAACACCGAATTCAGGCGCGCCGAGTCGAACAGGGTGTCGACGCCCTGCGAAAACGGCGACGACGCCGAAAGCGCTATGAAATGCGGCAGATAGCGATTCAGCGCGTGCAGCAGATAGAGTCCTTCGTCGGCCGAGCCGCAGCCGATATGCACATGCTGGCCGAACACGGTGAACTGCTTGGCGAGGTAGCCGTAAAGTTCGGAAAGCTCCTTGAAGCGCGGCTTGGCGAAAATGCGCTGGTCGAACCAGCGCTGGAAGGGATGGGTACCGCCGCCGCATATCGCAACATTGAGGCGGTCGCCGGTCGCCACCAGTGCGTCGCGCATCTGCCGCAACTGTTCCAGCAGTTCGTCATGGCGCGTATGCACGTCGGTGGCGATCTCGATCATGCTCTCTGTAATTTCCGGTTTGACGTCGCCGGGGAAGGGTTTGCGGGCAAGCAGATGCAGCATGTCGGTGGCTGCCGCCGCGAGATCGAAATCGGTAGGATTGACCAATTGCAGTTCGAGTTCGACGCCCATGGTCAGCGGGCTGCTGGTCTTGAAGGCTTCGAGCGCCATATTCAGCCCTCCCGTCCCGGCTGCGCTTCGCCGGCACGGCACAGCGCCCATTGCGTTGCCATCGGCCCCACTATATTGAGTAATAGCATCACGGCGGCCACGCCGGGCAGGTGCGCGACGAGTTTCGCATCGAGATGGCGCGTCTGTTCCAGCAGCATCATGGAGAATACCGACAGTGGCATCAGGGCGACGCCAGTCAAGGCTCCCTTGCGCCAACTCAGTCCGCTGACCCGGGCGAACAACGTGGTGGCACCGGTTTTGACCAGCAGGCGCGCCACCAGCACCGCGGCGCCCAGCTCGATTCCGGCGACAACCTGTCGCCAATCGAGCGTAGACGCGATGAACACGAACAACAGCACTGTCAGCAGGTCGCCCAGGGCGCCGAAATTGCGCTGGGCCTGCGACAGCAGGACGCGTCGATGACGGGCTACCAGCCCGAAAGCCAGCGCGGCGAGGATCGGCGAAAACTTGAAGGCGTCGGTCAGCGCCGTGAGCAGCAGCACAGCCAAGGCAAATGCCACCGTGGTGTGGTGCGTAAGCCCCCCGGTGATGCGCAGCAGCCCTGGAACCGCGACGCCGAACAGGGTGCCCAGGCCGGCGGACACCAGAACCACGACAACGCTGTTCCATACCGCCGTGAATACGCCGCCATTGCCGGTCAGCATCGCATAACCGACGACAGCCTTGAAGGCGACCACGGCGAACACGCAGTTGAAGGCAGACAGATGCAGCGTGCGCTCGGTCACCTGCCCCGATCCGCGCAATTCGTTGACCACCCGCAGTACGGCAGCCGGCGAGGTCGGTACCGCGAGGGCAGCCAGCAACAGCGCGGGTATCGGCGCCTGGCCGAATATCCGGGCGATGAGAAATACCACGGCGAAGGTGGCCGTGGCTTCGACCACACTGGTCGCGCCCAGCCAGGGATTGGCGCGCAGCCAGCCGAGGTTGATGCGGTAGCCCAACTCGAACAGGATCAGCGCGAGAGCTACATTGATCAGCAACATCATTGCTGCACCTGACGGCTGGGACAGAAAGCCTCCCTGGCTCGAAGCCATCAGGAATCCGGCGATTGCGTAACTGCTGATGCGGGGCAAGCCGAGCCAGCGCCGCCCGAATTCGCCCGCTATCCAGGCCAGCGCCAGTGCGACCGGCCAGGCGATCTCCACAAGGATAAGGTTGAGGCTCGCTGCCATGTTTTCCTTTACTCAAGCGTTTCCGGCGCCAGCCGGCTTTCGATCAGTTGCCGGTGCCGCCGGATTCACCGTCCCGTCAGCGCCAACTTTCAATCTGGTGTCGACTTGCCGCCCTCGCCTCCGCTGAGCAAGGTCCGTAGCCCGACATAGGGCTTTTCGGGCTCCGCCATCGCCGGTGCGGGCGCCACTTTGGCGAGTTCGGCCGCGAGTTCCTCGTTGCGGTGCTGTTGCTCGGCCAATTTGCGCTCAAGATCGGCGACCTGGCGACCGAGCCGTGCCGCCGCCCATTGCCCACGGATGACGGTCGGAGATGAGAGCAGGCCCGCAATCAGCGCGCCGAGACCGAGCGACAGCAGCAATACCAGCGCCAGTGAACCCTCGAAACGCCAAACGGCAAGCGTCACCACGACCGGTGTGTTGTTCTGCAGAGCGAACAACACCGCCCCGATGGCGAAGACGATGCCGACAATCAACGTGAGCTGCATGACGAATTTTCCATTTTGGTGCTCCGATTCGATCCTGCGCGAGGGATCAATTCGAACACGATAGTCGCAAAAGATCTTGGAATCCATGGCATAGTCGACTCATTACTTCGAATATATCGAATAGTAACTAAATACTATTCGAATGGATCGATGCATCTAAAGCCCATACAATGGCTGCGTATCCATCTACAAACCAAGATGACAAGGAGAAGCAAATGAGCAACCTGCGAGCAATTGCCATTCCGCATAGTGGCGCTGAGTCGGTGCTGGCGACCAACAAGGTGATTCGCAATACCTACATGCTGCTGTCGATGACGCTGCTGTTCTCCGCAGCCACCGCAGCCGCCGCGGTGGCGTTGAAGCTACCGCATCCCGGGTTGGTAGTGACCCTGGTTGGCTACTTCGGCCTGCTGTTCGCCACGACCAAACTGCGCAACAGCGCTTGGGGTCTGCTTTCAGTATTCGCACTGACCGGCTTCATGGGCTACACCCTGGGGCCGATTGTCAGCCACTATCTGGGCCTGCCCAACGGCGGCCAGACCGTGATGATGGCCATGACCGGCACCGCCGCGATCTTCCTCGGCCTGTCCGCTTACGCACTGACCACACGCAAGGATTTCAGCTTCATGGGCGGCTTCCTGATGGTCGGCATCCTGCTCGCCTTCCTTGCCGGCCTGGCGGCGATATTTTTCGAGATTCCGGCACTGTCACTGACCGTCTCGGCCGCCTTCGTCCTGCTGATGTCGGGCCTGATCCTGTATGAAACCTCGAACATCATTCATGGCGGCGAAACCAACTATGTCATGGCGACGGTGACGCTGTTCGTATCGATTTTCAATCTCTTCACCAGTCTCCTGCATTTGCTGGGCTTCATGAACAGCAGCGACTAATCAAAGCAGAACGATGCCGACCGCCTGAAACTGGCAGGGTGGTCGGCCTGTGGACTCTCATCGATCCCGGCAATTCACGAGCTGCCGACTCCGCCGCCGACCTGGTCAGAGACCTGCGCAGCGTCGGTGGGTGGCTCTGACGGTTCAGGTAACTGGCTCGCGAGCACCTTATCCACCCGCTTGCCGTCGAGATCAACCACTTCCATCTGCCAGCGCTCCCAATGGGCGATATCGCCCGTTTGCGGCAGGCGCCCCAGCAACCACATCATGAGGCCGCTAAGCGTGTGGTAGCGCCCCTTGTCTTCTTCGGGAACGGCCTTCAGCTCCAGCCGGTCCTTCAATTCGGGCACGGGAATCAGGCCGTCGAGCAGCCACGAACCGTCCTCGCGCTGGACTGCCCATGCATCCTCCTGATTGCGCGGCTTGAACTCGCCGGTGACGGCCTCCAGCACGTCCTGCAGCGTGACCAAACCCTGTACTTCGCCATATTCATCGACCACCAGCACCATCTGCATGCCGGAGGCGCGGAAATGCCCCAACAGGTCCATGCCGTTCAGGGTTTCGGGAACGAAAACGGCGGGTTGCAACTGGGCGGCGAGGTCAGTCGGCCCGCCCTTGAGCTTCTGGTTCAACAACTGCTTCGCATTGACGATGCCGAGTACTTCATGCAGTCCGCCGCGACAAACCGGAAAGCGCGAATGGTCCGAGGCGGCAATCCGTTGCAGGTTCTCTTCCAGCGAGCGCTCGACATCCAGATAGACGATATCGGCACGGGGAATCATCAGCGAACCGATCTGGCGGTCATCCAGGCGGAACACATTGCGCACCATCTCGTGTTCCTGCCGCTCGATCACTCCGGCTTCGGAACCTTCCTCGATCATGGCGTGAATCTCTTCTTCCGTCACGCCGTGAGTTGCCTGTTCGTGCTGTCCCAGCAGACGCAGGATCGCGTCGGTGGAGAAACTGAGCAAACGCACGAACGGTCGGGTGAACAGCGCGAGAAACTGCATCGGGCGCGCCACGAGGCGGGCGATTCCTTCCGGATTGATCTGGCCGATACGCTTGGGCACCAGTTCCCCGATGACGATGGACACATAAGTGATGACTACCACCACCAGCGCCGTGGCGGCGATGCTACTGGCTTGCTGGTCGAAGCCCAGACCGTAAAGCCAGACGGCGAACGGGGCAGCCAGAATCGCCTCACCGACGATGCCGTTGAGGATGCCGATCGAGGTAATGCCGATCTGAATGGTGGACAGGAAACGCGTCGGCTCGTCATGCAGCGTTATCGCGACCGTGGCAGCCCCATCACCATTCTCCGCAAGCCTTGCCAGTCGCGTGCGGCGTGCCGTAACCAGGGCGATCTCGGACATGGCGAAGAGACCGTTGATCAGTATCAAGATGATGAGCAGCAGGATCTCCATGGCGTAATCCCGGACTAGTTGATTACGACGAATGGCTGCGTCGCAGGACAAGCACGGGCGCATTTGTCGGCAAACACAGGAATGGACTTCAAGAGGACATTTACTTGCATATCAAGATACTTGGTCCCGTCACCATCAATCATCGCGGTATTTGATGGTGCTCGACATAGGCAGCGACTCGCGCGACGGCAACTCGCCGCACGTAATTGTCTCATGCAATATGGAGCAAAGCAGCCGCGACGAATCCAGTACGGGGTATGCGCGTCATCGATGCCATCATCACCGCACCCTGGCCTATATGGATGGGTCAGATATTCTGGAGGCGTGTTACTCGGCCATCGAATGACTGGTGGCTACCGCATGCAGACTACGAACGTCGTCAGGTGCGCGCATCATTGGCGCAGCATTCCCTCGCATGCGGTAGATTTCGAATTTGTGGGCAGCATGCGCATGCACGGGCAGTTCCGAACAGCGAACAGCCTCAGCTCGCCGCAATGGCTGCCAATAGCGCGTGCTGCACCTCGACCGGGCGCGGCAGCGGGGCTAGGTCAGCGTCCTCGAAATACTTGTCGGCCCACCCGTCGAGGGTGAGTTCCGCGCGCACCTTGTTCTTCGCTTCGGCCTTGGCCTTGGCCGGCGACTCACCCGCCTCGACGCTACGCCGTGCGCGGGTGAGTAGGAGCCGCGCTTCGGCAAGCGACATCCCCATGCCGTAGGCGAGAACGTCGAGCTCACGCGGCAGTTCCTTCGCGCGGGTGTCGTCGTAGCGGCCAAGGGCCAGTGTCTCGCGACGGCTGTTGATCCGGTAGTCGTACCTTAAAAGCAGTGAGCCGGCGGGAGTGACGAGAACGTAGAGGCCATCACGGTCGGCGACCTTGTAGGGCTTCTCGTTGGCCTTGAGATTCTTGAGCTTGAGATCGGCAAGCATGAGGTTCTCCGTGTACCGTCATGCGATACCGTCAACCCATTTGACGGTATCCACTCGGACGTTGCGAGGCACCTCAATTTATACCGTCACGGATGTCGACAAAATAAACAGGCTTCGATTGAGCGACGTTGAACGACGTTGAAACCCAGCTATCTGTCTGCGCTCGGTAAATCTATTGTTTTCGGGACGTTGTTGAACGGTGCGGAGTGAATCTAAATCACTCCCACTCGATGGTCGCCGGCGGCTTACCCGAGATGTCGTAGACCACGCGATTGATGCCGCGAACTTCGTTGATGATGCGGTTGGAAACCCGGCCCAGCAGCTCATGCGGCAGTTCGGCCCATCTGGCGGTCATGAAATCGGAAGTCTGTACCGCGCGCAACGCCACTACATATTCGTAGGTTCGGCCATCGCCCATGACGCCGACGCTTTTTACCGGAAGGAATACGGCAAATGCCTGGCTGGTTTTGTCGTACCAGTCGGCGGCGCGCAGTTCGTCAATGAATATGGCATCGGCGCGACGCAGCAGATCCGCAAACTCGGGCTTCACCTCGCCGAGGATACGCACGCCCAGACCGGGCCCGGGGAAGGGATGGCGATAGACCATTTCGTGCGGCAGACCCAGCGCCACGCCGAATTCGCGCACCTCGTCCTTGAACAGTTCGCGCAGCGGTTCCAGCAGCTTGAGGTTCAGTGTTTCGGGCAGGCCGCCGACATTGTGGTGGCTCTTGATGGCGTGGGCCTTCTTGGTCTTGCCTCCGGCCGATTCGATCACGTCGGGATAGATGGTGCCCTGCGCGAGCCACCTTGCGTTGGGCAGTTTCTGTGCCTCGGCCTGGAACACTTCGACGAACTCGCGTCCGATGATCTTGCGCTTTTGTTCCGGATCTGCGACGCCTTTGAGGTGGCCCATGAACTGGTTCACCGCATCGACGTGGATCACCTTGACGCCGAGGTTGCGGGCGAAGGTGTCCATCACCTGCACGCCTTCATTGAGTCGCAGCAGGCCGTTGTCGACGAAGACGCAGGTCAGCTGGTCGCCGATCGCGCGATGCAGCAGCGCGGCGACCACCGAGGAGTCGACGCCGCCGGAGAGGCCGAGGATCACTTCCTCCTTGCCGACCTGGGCACGCACCTTGGCAATTGCTTCCTCGACATAGTTGGGCATGTTCCAGTCACCGCGGCAGCCGCAGATTTCGCGCACGAAGCGGGCATAGATCTCGCGTCCCTTCAGGGTGTGGGTGACTTCGGGATGAAACTGAACGGCATAGAAACCACGCGCTTCGTCGGCCATGGCGGCGATCGGGGTCGATTCGTTGCTGCCGATGACCTTGAAGCCGGGCGGCAGTTCGGTGACCTTGTCGCCGTGGCTCATCCAGACTTCGAGCAGGCCATGCCCTTCTTCGTTGACGCGATCCTGAATGCCGTCGAACAGTTTTGAATGGCCTCGGGCGCGCATTTCAGCGTAGCCGAATTCGCGCTTGTGACTGCTTTCGACCTTGCCGCCGAGTTGCGCCGCCATGGTCTGCATGCCGTAGCAGACGCCGAGGACGGGAACACCCAGTTCGAAGACGATCTGCGGCGCCTTCCATTCCTCGGCCGCATAGACCGAGTTCGGCCCGCCGGAGAGGATGATGCCCTGCGGATTGAATTCGCGGATGAATGCCTCGCTGACGTCGAAGGGATGCAGTTCGCAATAAACCTGCTGTTCGCGCACGCGACGGGCAATGAGTTGTGCGACCTGGGAACCGAAGTCGAGGATGAGGATTTTCTGGTGGGCCATGATGGGGGTCTCAGTAAAAGAATACGCAGTTTCAGTGCAGGCTGACGTCGGCACTTTGACGTTAAGCATAGCGGCCGAAACTAAAAAGGCGGCCGCAGCCGCCTTTTCCAGACAAGAAACATCAATCGATATGGTAGTTCGGTGCTTCCTTGGTGATCTGCACGTCATGCACATGCGACTCGCGGATGCCGGCCGAAGTGATTTCGACAAACTCGGCCTTTGCGCGCATGTCGTCGATCGTGGCGCAACCGACATAGCCCATCGACGAACGCAAGCCGCCCATCAACTGGTGGATCACGGCGGTGACCGGCCCCTTGTAGGGAACGCGGCCCTCGATGCCTTCCGGCACCAGCTTCTCGACGTTGGCGTCGGAATCCTGGAAATAGCGATCCGCGGCGCCGTCCTTCATTGCGCCGAGGCTGCCCATGCCGCGATAGGCCTTGTAGGAGCGTCCCTGGTAGAGCACGGTTTCGCCCGGCGCTTCTTCGGTGCCGGCGAACAAACCACCCAGCATCACGGCGTTGGCGCCGGCGGCGATGGCCTTCGAGATGTCACCCGAGTAACGGATGCCGCCGTCCGCCACCAGGGGGATACCGCTGGCGGCGAGTGCATTGGCGACCATATCGACCGCGGTGATCTGCGGCACGCCGACACCGGCGACGATGCGCGTGGTGCAGATCGAACCGGGACCGATGCCGACCTTGACGCCGTCGGCGCCGTGATCGACCAGCGCTTTCGCGGCATTCGCCGTGGCGATGTTGCCGCCGATCACTTCGACCTGCGGGAAGTTCTTCTTGACCCACTGCACGCGCTTGAGCACGCCTTCGGAATGGCCGTGGGCGGTATCGACCACGATCACATCGACGCCGGCCTCGGCCAGCAGTTCGACACGTTCTTCGGTGCCTTCGCCGACGCCGACGGCGGCGCCGACGCGCAGATGACCCTGCTCGTCCTTGCAGGCAAACGGATGTTCGCTGGACTTGAGGATGTCCTTGACGGTCACCAGGCCACGCAACTGGAACGCCGCATTGACCACCAGCACGCGCTCCAGGCGATGCTTGTGCATCAGTGCCTTGGCTTCCTCGGCCGAACTACCCTCGCTGACCGTGATCAGGCGCTCGCGCGGGGTCATGATGGCGCGCACCGCCTGGTCGAGATTAGTCTCGAAGCGTGTGTCGCGATTGGTGACGATGCCTACAACAACGCCGTTATCCACCACCGGCAAGCCGGAAATCCGGTGGGTGCGCGTCAGCGCCAGCACTTCGCGCACCGTCATGGTCGGCGGAACGGTGATCGGGTCTTTCAAGACACCTGACTCGAAACGCTTGACCTTGGCCACTTCGGCCGCCTGCGCTTTGGGGTTCAGGTTCTTGTGCACGATGCCGATGCCGCCTTCCTGGGCCAGGGCGATGGCCAGGCGCGCTTCGGTCACCGTATCCATGGCGGCAGACAGCAGCGGCAGGTTCAACTGAATCTTGCGGGTAAGACGGGTGGCGAGGCTGACGTCGCGGGGGAGGATCGCCGAATGGGCGGGTACCAGGAGGACGTCGTCAAACGTCAGCGCCTTCTGGAGCAGTCGCATAATTATTTTCCTTGATTCCAAAGCGGCATTATACGCGAGTGCACCTTTCCCTCTTTACCGCAGCGTACCGTGGTGCCAGAGCCGTCCGCAAGGGATACCGTCTCCGGCAGAGCCGGAGACATAACTTTCTCAGGCATCTGCTTCGCCGCCGCCCTTTTTCATGACCTTGCCTTCCGCCGCGCGCTGTTTGCGCACTTCCTTGGGATCGGCGATCAGCGGACGATAGATTTCCACGCGGTCGCGGTCGCGCAAGGCCGTGTCGGCCTTGGCCAGCTTGGCATAGATGCCGAGCTTGTTTTTCGTCAGGTCGATTTCGGGATAACGGGCCAGCAGGCCCGACGCTTCGATCGCCTGCCCAGCCGTACTGCCGGCGGGCAATGTGAGACTGGCAACCTCCTGGCGGTCCGGCCGGGCATAGACAACTTCGACATGGATGGTTTCAGCCATAGATCTTCTGCGCCCTTTTGACGAAGGAATCAACGAAAGTGTCGGCGATGTGATTGAACACGGGGCCGAGTACTTTTTCCAGCAGGTGGCTGGAAAATTCGTAGTGCAGGCGGAATTCTACCTTGCAGGCGGTTTCGCCCAGCGGCGTGAAGCGCCAATGCCCGTCCATTTGCGCGAACGGCCCGTCGGTCAGCCGTATGTCCATCTGGCGTGGTTCTTCCTTGGTGTTCTCGGTGGAAAAGTGCGATTTGAGGCCATGGTAGTTGATGTGCAGCGTCGCCGATGTGTGGATTGCCGTGCGCTCGTGCAGCTCGGTGCCGCCGCACCAGGGCAGAAACTGGGGGTAATCCTCGACGCGATCGACGAGACCGAACATCTGCGCCGGCGTGCGTTCGATCAGTACGGATTTTTCGACCAGAGCCATCGCAAAGCCGGGTAGACGTGTGAAGTAGAATGCCGCATTTTATCGCGCCACCTCATGAGCATCGCCGACAACAAGAAGGCATTCCACGATTACTTCATCGAAGAGCGCTACGAGGCCGGACTGGTGCTCGAAGGCTGGGAAGTGAAGGCGATTCGCGCCGGCCGGGCGCAGATCAAGGAAGCCTATGTGGTGCTCAAGCGCGGCGAGGTGTTCCTGATCGGAGCCCACATCACGCCGCTGCTTTCCGCCTCGACCCACGTCCATCCCGATCCGGTGCGCACGCGCAAGCTGCTGCTGCATGCCACCGAAATCAGCAAGCTGATCGGCAAGGTCGAGCGCGCCGGCTACACGCTGGTGCCGCTTGACCTGCATTACAGCAAGGGCCGCGTCAAGTTGTCGGTCGGGCTGGCCAAGGGCAAGAAGCAGCACGACAAGCGCGATGCCGAGAAGGACCGCGACTGGGTTCGCGAAAAGAGCCGGCTGATGAAGGAAAGCAGGAAATGACCTATGCCCGGCTCTTTCGGCGAAGGCTAACGTGAGCAGCGCGAACGTTAAGCCGCGAAGCGGCGGCCGTAGCCACAAGGCGCGCGTGATGCGCGACCGCCGCGGCTGAGCACGGCCAGCGACCCTCCCATGACCCCGACCACGCTGCTCTGGCTGGTGACCGGCTGCCTGATGCTGCAGCCCTTGTCGACCGATCTCTACCTCGCCTCGCTGCCGAACCTCGCCAGCGACTTTGCCACGACTCCTGCGGCGGTACAGCAGACGCTCTCGCTGTTCGTCTTCGGCTTCGGCACGGCGCAACTCATCAGCGGCCCGCTGTCCGATCGCTTCGGCCGGCGCCCGGTGCTGATCGGCGGCCTCTCGGTGTACCTGGTTTCCGGCCTGGCCTGCGCCCTGGCATCGAGCCTGGACTTGCTCGTCGCGGCGCGTTTCGCCCAGGCGATCGGCTGCTGCACGGCCGTGGTGGTGGCCCGCGCCATCATCCGCGACGCCTACGCGCCGGCCGAGGGCGCCCGGGTGCTGGCCAAGGCCAGTTCCCTGCTGGCGCTGGCGCCCATACTCGGCCCGATACTCGGCGGCTACCTGCAAGTGAGCTTCGGCTGGCGCGCGGCATTCGTGGCGCTGGCCCTGGCCGGGCTGGCGGTCTGGATCGCCGCCTGGCGCAGCATGAAGGAATCCAACAGCCAACTGAATCCGCAGGCCATGCGCCCGGGCAGCCTTGGCCGCACCTATCTCGACGTGGTCCGCACGTCGGCCTTCTGGGCCTACGCCCTGCCCGGTGCGATTTCCTACGCCTCGATCTTCGTCTTCATTTCCGGCACGCCCTTCGTCCTGATCCGGGTTCTCGGCGTGGCGACCGAGTACTACGGCTACCTGTTCGCCTTCGGCGTCTGCGGCTATCTCAGCGGAACCCTGATCTGCCGCCGGCTGCTGTCCAGGATCGGCGTCGACCGCGTGCTGACGCTGGGCACGACGATCGGCCTGATCGGCGGCCTGGGCTTCCTCGGTCTGGTGCTGGCGGGCGTCAGCCACTGGACCCTGGTGGTGGCCGCGCAGTTCGTGGTGATGACCGCCCATGGTATCAACTTTCCCTGTGCCCAGTCGGGATCGCTGGCCCCGTTTGCGCAGCAGGCCGGAGCCGCCGCCGGACTCTTCGGCTGCCTCACCATGTATGCGGCCCTGCTGGCCGGGACCTGGGTCGGCAGCAGCCACGACGGCACGCTCCTGCCGCTGGCGAGCATCAGTGCCACGGTGGCCGTCATCCTGTTCGCCGGCACCCGCCTTATGGCGCGCCACGGCACGCCCGCATAAGGCGCACTCGCCGTACTGCCAGCGCCAACTCTTGCGGCGCTTCGACGCTCAGTAGTCGAAGCGCGCCTGCAGGTCTTGCAGATTCAATTCGTGCAGTATCCGCCCCAGGCGTTCGCGCGCATTGCCGCGCGGCGTCTGGCCGCGACGGGCGATGATCAGTTCGTTCTTCAGCGAATGCTCCCAGCCCACCAGTTCGGTGACCGTCAACTGGTAGCCGTGCGCTTCGAGCAGCAGGCAGCGCAGCACATTGGTGATCTGGCTGCCGAATTCGCGGGTATGGATCGGATGGCGCCAGATTTCGGCGAGCGCCGTCTGCGCCAGCGATGCGCTCTTGTGCCGGCGCAGCACGGCCGCCACTTCGGCCTGGCAGCAGGGCACCAGCACGATGAACTGCGCCTCCTTGTGCAGGGCAAAGCGGATCGCGTCGTCGGTGGCCGTGTCGCAGGCATGCAGCGCGGTGACGATGTCGACCTGTGGCGGCAGTTCCGGCGACGCGATCGATTCTTCCACCGACAGGTTGAGCAGGGCCATGCGGGCGAAGCCCAGGCGCTGCGCCAGCTCGCGGGATTTCTCGACCAGTTCGCTGCGCGTCTCGATGCCGAATACCTGTCCGTGGTCGCGCCCCTTGAGGAACAGGTCGTAGAGGATGAAACCGAGGTAGGACTTGCCCGCACCGTGGTCGACCAGCGTCAGGTCGCCGCGCGCGGCCATGACTTCGGCCAGCAGCGGCTCGATGAACTGGTAGAGGTGATAGACCTGCTTGAGCTTGCGCCGGCTGTCCTGGTTGAGCTTGCCGTCGCGGGTCAGGATGTGCAGTTGCTTGAGCAGTTCGAGCGACTGCTGCGGCTTGATCTCTGGGATGCTGTTCAAACCGGGGCTCAGTCTTCGGCGGGCAGGCGGATGATGTGCTGGCCGGACTTCTCGTCGCGCTCCAGCACCAGCAGCTTGTGCTTCATGGCATCTTCGAGCAGTTCGCCGAAGGAGCGGTAGCCGTAGTAGGACTCGCTGAAGCCGGGCTTGCGCCGCTTGAGCGTCTGCTTGACCATCGAACCCCAGATCTTCTCGTCCTCGCCGCGCTCGGTGACCAGGGCCTCGACGGTTTCGACGACGAGGTCGATCGCCTCCTGACGCTTGCGGTCTTCGGTCTTTTCCTCGCTCTTCGGCTTGGCGGTGGCGCTGGCAGTGGGTTTGGCCGCGGCCTTGCGCTCGCTGCGCTGCTTCTTGGCCGGCAGTTCGCGCACCAGGTCGTCGTAGAAAATGAACTCGTCGCAGTTGGCCGCGAGCAGGTCGGAAGTCGCCGCCTTGACGCCGACGCCGATCACGCGCTTGTTGTTCTCGCGCAGCTTGGACACCAGGGGCGAAAAATCCGAGTCGCCGCTGATGATGACGAAGGTATCGACATGCGACTTGGTGTAGCAGAGATCGAGCGCGTCGACCACCATGCGGATGTCGGCCGAGTTCTTGCCCGACTGGCGCACATGGGGAATCTCGATCAGCTCGAAGGCGGCCTCGTGCATCGGCGCCTTGAACTCCTTGTAGCGCGCCCAGTCGCAGTAGGCCTTCTTGACCACGATGCTGCCCTTGAGCAGCAGGCGTTCGAGCACCTTCTTGATGTCGAACTGGGCGTACTTGGCGTCGCGCACGCCCAGCGCCACGTTCTCGAAGTCGCAGAACAGCGCCATGCTGGTGATTTCGGGGTTTCCGGCCATGATCGGGCTCCAGTGAAGAGGCTTCGATGATATCAGCGTCGTGCCCATGGTTTCCGGCAAGCAGGGCGAGCGGGCATAATGCACGCCCCGCTCCTCACCGCTTTTCCCGCATGCCTGATCCCCTCGACACATTGCGCCGCGTTTTCGGCTACCCCTCGTTCCGCGGACCGCAGGCCGAGATCATCGAGCACATGATGGCCGGCGGCGACGCGCTGGTGCTGATGCCGACCGGTGGCGGCAAGTCGCTGTGCTACCAGATTCCGGCCATGCTCCGGCAAGGTGTCGGCGTCGTGGTCTCGCCGCTGATCGCGCTGATGCAGGATCAGGTCGATGCCCTGCTGCAGGCCGGGGTAAGGGCGGCTTTCCTCAATTCCTCGCAGGATTTCGCGACGGCCTCGGAAATCGAGCGGCGCCTGCGCACCGATGAGCTCGATCTGATCTATGTCGCGCCGGAGCGCCTGCTGACCGAGCGCTTTCTCGGCCTCATGGATCATCTGCTCGACAGACAGCGCCTGGCCCTGTTCGCCATCGACGAAGCGCACTGCGTTTCGCAATGGGGCCATGATTTCCGCCCGGAATACATCCAGCTCTCGGCCCTGCACCAGCGTTATCCGTCGGTGCCGCGCATCGCGCTGACCGCGACCGCCGATCGGTTGACGCAGCAGGAAATCATCAGCCGGCTCGGGCTGGACGCCGCGCGCGTCTTCATTTCCAGCTTTGACCGGCCCAATATCCGCTACACCGTCGTCGAACGGGACAACCCGCGCCGCCAGTTGCTCGATTTTCTCACCGGCTACCGTGGCGCCGCCGGCATCGTGTATTGCCTGTCGCGCAAGAAAGTGGATGAGACCGCGGCCTGGCTCAATGAACAGGGCATCAGCGCCCTGCCCTACCATGCAGGTCTCGATGCCGCCGTGCGCCAGCGCCACCAACAGCGCTTCCTGCGCGAAGACGGCATCGTCATGGTGGCGACCATCGCCTTCGGCATGGGCATCGACAAGCCCGACGTGCGCTTCGTCGCCCATCTCGACCTGCCCAAGAGTCTCGAAGCCTATTACCAGGAAACCGGACGCGCCGGCCGCGACGGCGAAGCCGCCGAAGCCTGGATGACTTACGGCCTCAACGACGTGGTGATCCACCGCATGCGCATCGAGGAATCGACGGCCGGCGATGAACAGAAACGGGTCGAGCGCAGCAAGCTCGACGCGCTGCTGGCCTGGTGCGAAACCGTCGCCTGCCGGCGTGCGCTGCTGCTCAGGTATTTCAGCGAGGAAGCCGGGGCCTGCGGCAACTGCGACACCTGCCTCGAACCGCCGGAACTCTGGGACGGCACGATCGCCGCCCAAAAAGCCATGTCGGCGTGCTTGCGCACCGGGCAGCGCTTCGGCGCCGGACACCTGATCGACATCCTGCGCGGCAAGGCCACCGAGAAAGTGCAGCAGTTCGGCCATGAAAATCTGCCAACCTTCGGCGCCGGTGCCGAACTCGACGATGCCAGCTGGCGTTCGGTGTTCCGTCAGTTGCTCGCGGGCGGCCTGCTGCACGCCGATGCCCAAGCTTTCGGCGCCTTGCGCCTGATGGATGCGGCGCGTCCGGTGCTGAAAGGCGAGACCGCGCTGGCGCTGCGCAAGCCGGCGGCGCGCGTGCGCGGCAAGTCCAGGCGGACGCAAGAGTTGGCGCTGGCGGGACGGCGATCCGCCGTCGACACCACGCTCGCTGACGCCGATGTGCCGCTGTTCGAGGCCCTGCGCGCCTGGCGCACCGATCTGGCGCGCGAGCAGGGTGTACCGGCCTACGTGATCCTGCACGACAAGACCCTGCGCGAACTGGCGGCGCGCCGGCCGGCAGGGCTGGAGGAACTGCTCGGCGTGCCCGGCATCGGCCAGGCCAAGGTCGACCGTTACGGAGAGGCCCTGTTGCGGCTGATGGCTTGAGGCAGAAAGATTTTTCCGCCCGAATGGCACCAGATTGGTGTGCCGACAGGCGATAATGTCGGGCTGCAAAACAATGGAAAAGCTTTCAATGAAGCGCGTCGATGATTTCCGCCTGCGGCTGGGCAAGCAGGAATTGGTGCCGATCGTGGTCGGCGGCATGGGCGTCGACATTTCGACCGCCGAACTTGCGCTCGAGGCGGCTCGCCTGGGTGGCATCGGCCATATTTCCGACGCAATGGTGCCGACGGTTTCGGATCGCCGCTTCAATACCAAGTACGTCAAGAACAAGCTCAGGCAGTACAAGTTCAACGTCGCCAACACCGAGAAGGCCGTGGTGCAGTTCGACCTCGGCCTGCTGGTGGAAGCCACGGCCCTGCACGTCGGGCGCACCATGGAAGCCAAGCGCGGCGACGGCCTGATTTTCATCAACTGCATGGAAAAGCTGACCATGAATGCGCCCAGGGAAACCCTGCGCGCCCGGCTCAAGGCGGCACTGGATTCCGGCATCGATGGCATCACCCTGGCCGCCGGACTGCACCTGGGCTCATTCGCCCTGATCGAGGATCATCCGCGTTTCCGCGACGTCAAGCTGGGCATCATCGTTTCGTCGCTGCGCGCCCTGCAGCTGTTCCTCAAGAAGAGCGCGCGCACCGGCCGTCTGCCCGACTATGTCGTGATTGAAGGACCGCTCGCCGGCGGGCATCTGGGCTTCGGCATGGATTGGGCGAAATACGATCTGGCCAGCATCGTGATTGAAATCCGCGACTGGATGAAGGCCGAACATCTCGACATTCCGCTGATCCCGGCGGGCGGCATTTTCACCGGTTCGGATGCCGTCGCCTTCATGGAAATGGGCGCCGCCGCCGTGCAGGTCGCCACCCGCTTCACGGTGTCCCATGAATGCGGCCTGCCCGAAGATGTGCAGCAGGAATACTTCAAGGCCAGCGAGACGGACATCGAGGTAAATACGATTTCACCGACCGGCTATCCGATGCGCATGCTCAAGAACAGTCCCGGCATCGGCGACGGCATCCGCCCCAATTGCGAGGCTTACGGCTACCTGCTGGATTCCACCGGCAGCTGCCAGTACATCGAGGCCTACAACCGGGAAGTGGCGCTGCACCCCGAAGCGAAGAAGGTCAAGGTGATGGACAAGACCTGCCTGTGCACCCATATGCGCAACTTCGAGATATGGACCTGCGGCCACTATACCTACCGGCTCAAGGACACCACGCGGCGCAACGAAGACGGCAGCTACCAGCTCCTCTCCGCGGAACACATCTTCCACGATTATCAATTCAGCATCGACAACAAAATCGCGCTGCCCGACTAGCCATGCCGACGAGAGTCCGGGCTTTGTCCTGCGGACTTGTAGGGCGGACTTGTAGGGCGGACTTGTAGGGCGGACTTGTAGGGCGGACTTCAGTCCGCCATCGTAAACCGGCCGACTGAAGTCGGCCCTACAAAGCCATCGTAAACCGGCCGACTGAAGTCGGCCCTACGACGCCATCCTAATCCCGCCGACTGCAGTCAGTCCAACGAAGCCATCCTGTCTACTGAAGCCACCATGCCTTCGTAAGCCGGTCCTGCGGTCGCCGTGACACATCTGCGGGCAGACCGCCCAGCGGGGCATCAGGCGGGAAACACCCCGGTCGAAAGATAGCGGTCGCCGCGATCGCAGACAATGCTGACGATCACCGCATTCTCCGCCTGGGCGGCGATGCGCAAGGCGACCGCCAGCGAGCCGCCCGATGAAATTCCCGCGAATATGCCTTCCTCGCGCGCCAGCCGCCGCGTCATTTCCTCGGCTTGGCCCTGGCTCACGTTTTCGACCTGATCGACGCGCGAACGATCGAAGATTTTCGGCAAATAGGCCTCCGGCCACTTGCGGATGCCGGGAATCTGCGAACCTTCCTCGGGCTGGCAGCCGACGATGCGGATCGCCGGGTTCATTTCCTTGAAGTAGCGCGAGCAGCCCATGATTGTGCCGGTGGTGCCCATGCTGGAGACGAAGTGGGTAATGCGGCCTCCGGTATCGCGCCAGATCTCGGGACCGGTGGCTTCGTAATGCGCCAGCGGATTGTCGGGATTGGCGAACTGGTCGAGTACGATGCCCTTGCCATCCGCCACCATTTTCTCGGCCAGATCGCGGGCGGCTTCCATGCCGCCAGCCTTGGGCGTCAGCACCAGTTCGGCGCCGTAGGCGCGCATGGTCTGGCAGCGTTCGACGCTCTGGTTCTCCGGCATGATCAGGATCATGCGGTAGCCGCGCATCGCCGCCGCCATCGCCAGCGCGATCCCGGTGTTGCCCGAGGTGGCCTCGATCAGGGTATCGCCCGGCTTGATGCGGCCGCGCGCCTCGGCATGAGTGATCATCGACAGCGCTGGCCGGTCCTTGACCGAACCGGCCGGATTGTTGCCTTCCAGCTTGGCCAGGATCACGTTGTTGCGCCGGGCATTGTCGGCACCGGGCAAGCGCTTGAGTTGCACCAGCGGCGTATTGCCGACGAAATCTTCGAGCGATCGGTAGTTCATTTCGCGAGCCATTTCACATAGTCTGCCACACCCTCTTCGACGGTGGCGAAGCTTTCCTGATAACCGGCTGCGCGCAATTGCCCGAGATCGGCCTCGGTAAAGCTCTGGTACTTGCCTTTCAATGCATCCGGAAAGGGAATGTATTCGATGATGCCCTGCGCCACCAGTTCGGCCACCGACTGGGCCGGCTTGCCTTCCAGCGCGCGGCAGGCATTTACGGTGGCGGCGGCCAGCTCGTTGAAGCTCTGCGCGCGGCCGGTGCCGAGATTGAAAATGCCCGATGCCCGGCTTTCGAGGAAATCCATGTTGACCTTGACCACGTCCCCGACATACACGAAATCGCGCCGCTGCTCGCCGTTGCCGTAGCCGCCGTAGCCTTCGAACAGCTTGACCTTGCCCTCGGCCCGGTACTGGTTGAAGTGGTGGAAGGCCACCGAGGCCATGCGTCCCTTATGCTGTTCGCGTGGGCCATAAACGTTGAAATAGCGGAAGCCGGCCACCTGGGAGTCGGCGTTGGCGAGGCGGCGACGCACCACCTGATCGAAGAGGAATTTCGAATAGCCATAGACATTGAGCGGCGCCTCGAACTCGCGTTCCTCGCGGAATACGCCGCCGCCACCATAAACGGAAGCCGAAGAGGCATACAGCAGCGGCATCTCCTGCTCGGCGCAGAAATCCAGCAGGGACAGCGAGAAGCGGTAATTGTTGGCCATCATGTAGCGGCCATCGGTTTCCATGGTGTCCGAGCACGCGCCTTCGTGCAGGATGGCCTCGACGCCGCCGTCGAGCTGGCCGTTCTCCACCAGTTCGAGGAACTCGTGCTTATCGAGGTAGTCGGCGATCTCGCAGTCGGTGAGGTTGAGAAACTTGTCGGCGCGCGTCAGGTTGTCGACGGCGATGATGTCCGTGACGCCACGCTCGTTGAGCGCCTTGACCAGATTTGCGCCGATAAAACCGGCTGCACCAGTGACTACGTAGTACATGGAATTTCCTAAGCTAGTTGAGCAGCTTCAATTCATCGAGAGAGCACGTCGCCGTGCCCAATTTGCCGACCACGATGCCGGCGGCGAGATTGGCCTGACGCATGGACTGCGGCAGGGACAGGCCGCTGCCCAGCATCACCGCCAGCGTCGCAATCACCGTGTCTCCGGCGCCGCTGACATCATAGACCTCGCGCGCCACGGCGGCCTCATGGGCCACAGCGCCGGCCGAAAACAGCGTCATGCCTTCCTCGCTGCGGGTCACCAGCAAGGCTTCCAGCCGCAATTCCTCGCGCAGGCGCGTGGCCTTGCGTTCAAGTTCGGCATCGTCTTTCCAGCGACCGACGACCTGACGCATCTCGGACCGGTTCGGCGTCAGCAGCGTGGCGCCGCTATAACGGGCGTAGTCCTCACCCTTCGGATCGACCAGCACCTGCTTGCCGGCGGCACCGGCCAGGGCGATCATTTGCGTGATGTGGGCGAGACCGCCCTTGCCGTAATCGGACAGGATCACCACGTCGCAGTCAGTCAAACGCGATTTGAAATCCGCTAGCTTGGCCTGCAGCACTTCGTGATCCGGCGAGTTTTCGAAATCGATGCGCAGCAGTTGCTGCTGGCGGCCGATCACGCGCAGCTTGACCGTGGTGCTGAGCTTGGCGTCCTCGTGCAGGCTGCATTCGATGCCGGAGTCATTCATCAGGCGCGCCAGACTCTGTCCCGCCTCGTCGGCGCCGACCACCGACAACAGAGCAACGCGCGCGCCCAGGGCGGCGCAGTTGCGTGCCACGTTGGCGGCGCCGCCCGGGCGCTCTTCGACGCGCTCGACCTTGACCACCGGCACCGGCGCTTCAGGCGAAATGCGCGAGACCTCGCCGAACCAGTAGCGGTCAAGCATGACGTCGCCGACCACCAGGATGCGGGTGTTGGAAGTGTCAGGAACCAAGTTCACAGGCGGCCGATCGCGAAGTATTCCAATCCGGCCTTGCGCGGCGTCGCCGGATCGTAGAGATTGCGGCCGTCGAAAATCACCGGCGTCTTCAGCTTGGCCTTGATCGCCGCGAAGTCGGGGCTGCGGAATTCCTTCCACTCGGTGACGATGGCCAGCGCATCGGCGCCGTCGAGCGCCTCCATCGGCGATGCGGCATAGCGGATGCGCGGATTGTCGCCGAGGATGCGCCGGGCTTCGTGCACTGCCACCGGGTCATAGGCGCAGACCGCTGCGCCGCGCGCCAGCAACTCCTCGATCAGCACCAGGCTCGGCGCCTCGCGCATGTCATCGGTATTGGGCTTGAAGGCCAGGCCCCAGAGGGCGAAGGTCTTGCCGTCGAGATCCTTGCCCAGGCGCGCGGTGATCTTGTGCCCCAGCACGCCCTTCTGCATCTGGTTGGCCGCCTCGACCGCCTGCAGTACCTGCAACTCCTGCCCGGCATCCTGCGCGGTGCGGATCAGTGCCTGCACGTCCTTGGGAAAGCAGGAACCGCCGTAGCCGACGCCCGGATACAGGAAATGAAAACCGATGCGCGGATCGGCGCCGATGCCCTTCCTGACCAGTTCGATGTCGGCACCGAGCTTTTCGGCCAGATTGGCGAGTTCGTTCATGAAGCTGATGCGGGTCGCCAGCATGGCGTTGGCGGCGTACTTGGTCAGCTCGGCGCTCTTTACGTCCATCAGGATCAGGCGTTCATGATTGCGCTGGAAGGGTGCGTAAAGCTCCCGCATCAGGGCTATCGCCCGCTCGTCGTCGGCACCGACGACAATGCGGTCGGGCTTCATGAAGTCGTCGACCGCCGCACCTTCCTTGAGGAACTCCGGATTGGAAACCACGCTGAAGTCGATCTTGGCGCCACGCGCCGCGAGCTCTTCGGCGATCGCCGCGCGCACCTTGTCGGCGGTACCCACCGGGACCGTGGACTTGTCCACCACGACCTTGTAGCCGTCCATGTAGCGTCCGACATTGCCCGCGGCGGCGACCACGTATTGCAGGTCGGCGGAGCCGTCCTCGTCGGGCGGCGTGCCGACGGCAATAAACTGCAGCACGCCGTGGGCCACCGCGGCTTCGATATCGGTGGTGAAGCGCAGGCGTCCGGCCGCTTCGTTCCTCCTCACCATGGCTTCCAGGCCGGGTTCGTAGATCGGTATGCCGCCTTCGTTGAGGGTGCGGATTTTCGCCGCGTCGAGATCGAGGCAGAGCACGTCGTTGCCTACGTCTGCCAGGCAGGTGCCGGAGACCAGGCCGACGTAACCGGTGCCGATGACGGTGATCTTCATGGAGTTCCTCTACAAGGTAATGTCGAATTCTTCGGTGCGCCGGGGCGGGTAGGTTTCCCAACCGCCGCAGCCGGGGCAGCGCCAGTAGAACTGCCGCGCCTTGAAGCCGCAGGCATCGCAACGATAGCGCGCGACGCGTCGGGTGTGATTGTGGATCAGGTTCTTGATCAGTTCCAGGTCAGGGCGGCGCTCGGGCGGCACCACCAGGATTTGCGCTTCAAGCAGTTTGTCGAGCCCGAGCAGCGTCGGATTGCGCCGCAATTCGTCGCGCACCAGCGTATAGGCGGCTTCGGCACCGTCGTTGTCGAGCGTCGCGCGAAACACCGCGTCGAGCAGGTCGAGCGAGGGATGTCGTTCCAGCCAGCCGCGCAGCAGTTGCACGCCCTGTTCGCGACGCCCGGCCTGGATATGGGCGGTCATGAGCTTTTCCGCGGCCAGCGCGAGATACACCGGATTCTGCTGCTCGATGCGCTTCCAGTGCTCGATCGCCGCGTTTACCTCACCCCGGCCAGCGCCGTCCCCGGGGACACCGCTTTGCATGACTTTTACTGCCAGCTCGCCCAGCAGCAAATTGGCGCGCACGCACTTGCGGTTGGCGACCAGTGCATCTTCGAGCAGTCGGCGCGCTTCGTCGTGGCGATCGTGAAGCATTTCATTGGCGGCCATCTCGCAACGAAACTCGGCGATTTCCTTGTGCCAGAGATGATCCGAATGGTTGGGCATGGCATCGCAAATGGCGATTGCCTTGGCCCATTCCTTTTCCTGCTGGTAGATTTCCAGCAGGTTCTTCAGCGCCTCCTCGTCGCGGTCCGTGCCGCGCAATTTGACGAAGATGTCCTCGGCGCGATCCAGCAGTCCGGCCTTGAGATAGTCCTGGCCGAGTTCCGACAGTGCGTGCAGGCGCTGCGCCGCCGACAATCCGTCGCGTTCGATCAGGTTCTGATGCACGCGGATGGCGCGGTCGGTCTCGCCGCGGCGGCGAAACAGGTTGCCCAGCGCGAAGTGCAGTTCGATGGTTTCCGGATCGACGCGCGCCGCCTCGATGAAGGCTTCGATGGCCTGGTCCGGCTGTTCGTTGAGCAGGAAATTCAGGCCCTTGAAATAGGACCGCGGCAGGGCACGCGATTCTTTGAGAAGTTGCCGGATATCGATGCGCGCCGCCACCCAGCCGAGAACGAAAAACGCTGGCAGGACCAGCAGCCACCAGAGTTCGATTTCCATGGGGCTACCGCGGCTCGCGCGAGGAAGTGCGGTCGGGGTGCAGGAATACGCCCAGCGCCGCGGTCAGCCCGACCGCCACGCCGATGGCGAATACCGTGAGGATCACCAGCGAAATCGGCGCCGTCCAGGACTGCTCGAGAAAGAAGCGCAATTCCATCGGGCCGCTGTTCTTGATCGCCAGTCCGAACAGCCCGACGAAGACCACGATACGCAACAGCCAGACAAGAAGCTTGAGCAGGGTGGTCACAATAGAATTCTGAAAGTCAGCAAAACGGCACCCTGGTCAGGGTGCCGCTCTGATGCGAGCTACGCGGCTCATGGCCGATAATCGACCCGTTCCCGTAGTTCCTTGCCGGCCTTGAAATGGGGCACGTACTTTTCAGGTACCTGCACCTTGTCGCCCGACTTCGGATTACGACCTACGCGTGGTGGCCGATAGTTCAGCGCAAAGCTGCCGAAGCCGCGGATCTCGATGCGGTCACTGCGCACCAGCGCCGCAGTGAGGGCATCGAGGATCATCTTGACGGCATAGTCGGCATCCTTCGCCACGAGCTGGGGAAAACGCTCCGCCAGCCGGGCGATGAGTTCCGATTTTGTCATAAGGTCGGATTGTTATGACTGCTGGTTGAGTTTGGCCTTGAGCAGCGCGCCCAGATTGGTCGTGCCGCTGCTGGCTGAACTGCTGTCCGATGCAAGCTTCTGCATCGCCTGGCTCTGTTCTACCTGATCCTTGGCCTTGATCGACAGATTGATCGAGCGCGTCTTGCGATCGACATTGACGATCATGGTTTCGATCACATCGCCGACCTTCAGATGCTGGGTCAGGTCTTCGATGCGCTCGCGGGAGAACTCGGAAACGCGCAGATAGCCTTCGACCTCGGAACCCAGATCCACCACCGCACCGCGCTGGTCGACGCTGGTCACCGTGCCGGACACCAGGCTGTTCTTGTCATGAGTCGCAACGAAACTGGTGAAGGGATCGCCATCGAGCTGCTTGACGCCGAGCGAAATGCGCTCTTTCTCGACATCGATGGACAGCACCACGGCCTCGACTTCATCGCCCTTCTTGAAGTTCTGCTTGGCTTCCTCGCCGGTGGCCGACCAGGACAGGTCGGACAGGTGCACCAGGCCGTCGATGCCGCCAGGCAGGCCGATGAAGATGCCGAAGTCGGTGATCGACTTGATGGCGCCGCGGACCTTGTCGCCCTTCTTGTGGTTCATCGCGAAATCGTCCCACGGGTTCGCCATGCACTGCTTCATGCCGAGCGAAATGCGGCGACGGTCTTCGTCGATCTCGAGGATCATCACTTCGACTTCGTCGCCCAATTGGACAACCTTGGTCGGGTGGATGTTCTTGTTGGTCCAGTCCATTTCGGAGACGTGCACCAGGCCTTCGATGCCCTGCTCGATCTCGACGAACGAACCGTAGTCGGTCAGGTTGGTGACCTTGCCGAACAGGCGCGTGCCCTGCGGGTAACGGCGGGCGATTCCCACCCACGGATCTTCGCCCAGCTGCTTCATGCCGAGGCTGACGCGGTTCTTTTCCTGGTCGAACTTGAGCACCTTGGCGGTGACCTCGTCGCCGACGTTGAGCACTTCCGACGGGTGACGCACGCGGCGCCAGGCCAGGTCGGTGATGTGCAGCAGGCCGTCGATGCCGCCGAGGTCGACGAATGCGCCGTAGTCGGTGATGTTCTTGACGATGCCCTTGATGACGGTGCCTTCCTGCAGGTTTTCCAGCAACTTCTGGCGCTCTTCACCCATGCTGGCTTCAAGCACGGCGCGGCGCGACACCACCACGTTATTGCGCTTGCGGTCGAGCTTGATGACCTTGAATTCGTATTCCTTGCCTTCGAAGGGCGTGGTGTCCTTGACCGGACGGGTATCGACCAGCGAGCCGGGGAGGAAGGCACGGATGCCATTGACCATGACGGTCAGGCCGCCCTTGACCTTGCCGGTGATCAGACCCTTGACCAGGGCGCCGTCGACCATGGCCTTGTCGAGATCGTTCCAGGCGGCGATGCGCTTGGCTTTCTCGCGGCTCAAACGCGTGGCGCCGTAGCCGTCTTCGAGCATCTCGATCGCCACCAGGACGAAATCGCCCGGCTTGGCTTCGATTTCGCCACGCTCGTTGTGGAATTCCTCGACGGGAATCATGGATTCGGACTTGAGACCCGCATTGACGACCACGAAATTCTGGTCGATGCGAACAACTTCGGCCGTGATGACTTCACCGGCACGCATTTCCTGGCGCTGGAGGCTTTCCTCGAACAGGGCGGCAAAGCTCTCCATGGGTGAAGCTTCGGCAATAGCAGCAGTAGACATTGAGTGGGGGACCTTACGGATGTTTGTCACCGGGGTGACGGGTTGGTTAATTTTCGCCGCAGCGACCGGGCGGCCGTTGCGACACCGTTACTGTGTTGCTTTACTGGTATGACATTTTCCTAATACCTGAATCACAGCGGCGACCGCTGCACGATCGTCATTACGGCTGCCACTGCCGCTTCGATGTTCATCTCGGTGGTATCCACCAGATCCGCATCGTCGCAATGCCGGAGGGGCGCCACGCTGCGTTGGGCATCGCGCGCATCCCGCTCCTGCAAATCTTGCAAAAGGGCGTGCATGTTAGCAGGCATCCCCTTTGCGATCAACTGTTTATAGCGTCTTTCTGCACGTGCCTGGGCCGAGGCGGTAAGAAACACCTTGGCGCCGGCCGTGGGAAACACCACGGAGCCCATGTCGCGGCCGTCCGCCACCAGGCCCGGGAAGCGGCGGTAGGCGCGCTGGCGGGCCAGCAGCGCGGCGCGCACGGCCGGCAAAGCCGCGACTTTCGAGGCGCCCGCCGAGATTTCCTCGGTACGGATGGCGTCCGTCACGTCGTCATTCGCGAGCAGGATGCGGCCGCCGGAGAAACTGGCGGGCAGGCCGGCCGCCAGCGTCGCGACGCCGGCCTCGTCATCCAGCGCCAGGCCGGCGCGCAGCGCTGCGAGAGCAGTCAGGCGATACAGCGAGCCGCTGTCGAGGTAGTGATAGCCGAGGGCTGCGGCGACACGCTCGGCCACCGTGCCCTTGCCCGAAGCCGAGGGGCCGTCGATGGCGATCACCGGCGCGGTAATTTCGGCCAGGGCGTCGAAATAGTCGGGAAAGGTCTTGTTCACGCAGGCGGGGTCGTTGATGGTGAGCGGCACGCCGCCGAGCGCCGCCAGCGCGAAGCACATCGCCATGCGATGGTCGTCGTAGGTGTCGATAGCGCAGTGAGGCACAAGAGTTGGCGCTGGGGTGACGGCGATGAAGTCGGCGCCCTCCTCCACGGTCGCCCCGAGTTTCCGCAATTCGGTCGCCATCGCCGCGATGCGGTCGGTTTCCTTGACGCGCCAGGAGCCGATGTTGCGCAGCAGGCAGCGGCCGTCGGCGAACAGCGCCGCAACGGCCAGCGTCATCGCCGCATCGGGAATGTGGTTCAGATCGAGATCGAATGCCTTGAGTTTCCCGCATGCAGGCGCCCGTGCTTCGATATGCTGCTCGCCCCATTCGATGCGCGCACCCATCACCGCCAAGGCTTCGGCGAAACGCACGTCGCCCTGGATGCTGTCGCGGCCGACGCCTTCGACCCGCACCGGTCCGCCGCCAATCGCGCCGGCGGCGAGAAAATAGGATGCAGCCGAGGCGTCCCCTTCGACATGCAGCAAGCCCGGACTGCGATAGCTTTGCCCGGCGGGAATACTGAACCGTTCCCAGCCCTGCCGCTCGACCTGGACGCCAAAGCGAGCCATCAGGTTCAGCGTGATCTCGATGTAGGGCCGCGATATCAGCTCGGTGGTCATCTCAATCACCACCGCCTCGCCGGTCAGCGGCAGGGCCATCAGCAGTGCGGTAAGGAACTGCGAGGAGACGTCGCCGCGCAGACGGATCGGCGCGGCGAGTTGCACGCGCGCCGGATGAATGGCCAGCGGCGGGAAGCCGGGCGTGCCGCTGTAACGGATATCGGCACCGATTTGCAGCAGGCCATCGACCAGATCGCCGATCGGCCGCTCATGCATGCGTGGCACGCCGGACAGGCGGTAGTGTCCTTCCGACAGCGCCAGCGCCGCGGTCAGTGGGCGGATCGCGGTGCCGGCATTGCCCATGAACAGATCCGCGTCCTTGACCGGGAATACCCCGTCGCAGCCTTCGACGCGCCAGGCGCCGCCGCCCAGCGCCGTCACGCCAACGCCAACTCTTTGCAGCGCCGCCAGCATCACGCGCGTGTCATCGGAATCCAGCAGATCGCGAATTTCGGTGCTGCCCTTTGCCAAGGCCGCCAGCAGCAGCATGCGATTTGAAATGCTCTTCGACCCGGGCAGGCGCACGCATCCCGAGGCAGACCGCAAGGGCGGAAGATTCAGGCTTTCCATCACTCCCCCGGCGGCAACAGGGAATCGAGCCAGGCGTCGCGCCTTGCCCGCGCAGTCGAAAACAGTTCCTCCAGCCCCTCCGCATCGGCGGCAGCCAGGAGTACCCGCGTGCGCATCAGTTCGGCCATGTAGGCATCGAGTTCGAGCAGCAGGGCCTGGCGATTGGCGACGCAGATGTCGCGCCACATCTCCGGATGACTGCTGGCGATGCGCGTGAAATCGCGAAAACCGCCGGCAGCGAAACCGAACAGCTGATCCGAATTGGGGCGCTGGGCAAAATCATGCACCAGGGCGAAGGCCAGCAGGTGCGGCAAGTGGCTGACGGCCGCGAACACGCGGTCATGTTCCGCGGGGGCGAGTTGCGACACCTTCGCGCCGCAAAGCTCCCAGACCGTGCGCACGGCCTGCACGTCGTCGGCCGAGTTCTCGGGCAGAGGTGTCAGCACCACTCGCTTGTCGAGGTAGAGATCCGCCTGCGCTGCTGCGACGCCGCTCTTCTCGGCGCCGGCGATCGGATGGCCGGGAACGAATTGCCCAATCTTGTCGCCGAGTGCAGCGCGTGCCGCGGCGACCACATCCGACTTGGTGCTGCCGCCGTCGGTGACGATGGTGTGCGGCCGCAGATGGGGCGCCAGCGCCTCCATCACCGCCGGCATCTGGCCTACCGGCATGCCGAGCAGCACCAGGTCGGCACCGTCGAGCGCAGACGCCCAGTCGGACGCGATTGCATCGATCACGCCAAGCCGCAGCGCCTGCTCCAGCGGCGCGCGCGTGCGTCCCATGCCCACGACCTGCAAGTCCCGCCGTAGCGCCAGCGCCGACTGCTTGAGTGCGAGCGCGAACGAGCCGCCGATCAGCCCGACGCCGCAGATGACAAGTTTGCTTTGCGCCATTCAGTCCCCCCCCGAAAACGCCGCCATGCGGCGTTCTCCCCCCAGGGGGCGATGAAACGCTTGGGGCGGCCCGGCGCGTTTCATCAGCGCGATTGTTCCAGCGCTTCGAGGAAGCGTGCGTTCTCGGTCTCAAGGCCAATCGTGACGCGCAGGTGATTGGGCATGCCGTAGCCGCCGATGGGCCGTACGATCACGCCCTGCTTCAGCAAGCGGCCGTTCACGCCAGCGGTATCGGCCACCTCGAAGGTGACGAAGTTGCCATGCGACGGAATGTGTTCCAGCCCCAGCCGTTTGAGGCCGGCCACGATCTGCTCCATGCCGCGCCGGTTGGACTCATAGCTTGCGGCGAGGAAAACATGGTCATCCAGCGCCGCAATGGCGCCGGCCAGGGCCAGATTGTTCACGTTGAAGGGCTGGCGCACACGGTTCAGCAGATCGATTACCTCGGCGCGGCCGACGCCATAGCCGACGCGCAGGCCGGCCAGGCCGTAGATTTTCGAAAATGTGCGCACCACCAGCAGATTCGGGAAATCCTTGATCCAGGCCACGGTATCGGCCCGGTCGGCCGGCGCCAGGTATTCCGTATAGGCCTCGTCGAGCACCACGGCGATGTGCGCGGGAATCCTTTCGATGAAGGCCCGCACCTCCGCTTGCGGCAGGAAGTTGCCGGTGGGATTGTTGGGGTTTGCAATCCAGACCATGTGCGTGTCGGGACGGATGGCGGCGAGCATCGCAGCCGGATCGTGGCCATAGTTCTTCGCCGCGGCGGCAATGCATTCGGCACCGGCGGACATGGTCGCCAGTGGATAGACGGCAAACGCATGCTTGGAGAACACGGCCGAACGGCCCGGCGCCAGAAACACGCGGGCCGCCAGGTCGAGCACGTCGTTCGAGCCGTTGCCCAGCACCACCTGTTCCTGCGCCACGCCGTGGCGTTCGGCCAATGCGGCGATCAGGTCGAACTGGTCGGGGTAACGTTCGATGCCCGCCAGCGCGGCTTCAACTGCCGCGCGTGCCTTCGGGCTCATGCCTAGCGGGTTTTCGTTGGAGGCCAGCTTGACGATTTTCTCGACCGGGATGCCCATCTGGCGGGCCAGTTCGGTGATCGGCTTGCCGGGGATGTAGGGCGAAATGGCGCGTACGTAGGACGGGGCCTGCTCAACAATGCTCATGGTCGAACCCTCAGTAAACAGCTTTGGGATAGGAGCCCAGCTCTTTGACGAAGCCGGCGCGATGACGAAGTTGTTCCAGGGCGCGGGCCACCGCCGGCTCGCTGCGATGCCCCTCGATGTCGATGTAGAACACGTATTCCCAACGGCTGCCGCCAAAGCCGCGCGCCGGGCGGGACTCGAGTCGGCTCATGGAGACGCCGTTGTCGGCGAACGGCGCCAAAAGCTGATACACCGCCCCCGGCCGGTTCTGCGCCGAACACACCAGCGAAGTCCGGTCCGCGCCTGATGCGCCGGCATCGTGGTCGGCAATGATGACGAAGCGCGTGGTGTTGTTCGGATCGTCCTCGATGTTGGCGGCCAGTATCGGCAAGGCGTATAACTCGGCGGCGGCATCGCCCGCGATGGCGGCGGCACCGTCTTCTCCAGCCGCCAGGCGTGCCGCCTCGGCATTGCTTGCCACCGGTACGCGGCTCACCAGAGGCAGATTGCGGTTGAGCCACTCATGGCACTGTGCCAGCGATTGGGCGTGGGAATAGATGCGGGTGACGTCGCTCAATGCGCCGCACCGGGTCATCAGGTTGTGATGAATCGGCAGATTGATCTCGCCGCAAATCTTGAGCGGCGAAGACAACAGCAGATCCAGCGAGCGGCCGATGGCGCCTTCGGTCGAATTCTCGATCGGCACCACGCCGTAGTGGGCGTTGCCGGATTCAATCGTCCTGAACACATCGTCGATCGCCGGGCACGGCAGCAGCGTCGGTGCACCACCGAATTGCTTGCGCGCCGCCGCTTCGGAATAGGTGCCGGCCGGGCCCAGGTAGGCGATGGTCAGGGGCTGCTCCAGCGCCAGGCAGGCCGACATGACCTCGCGAACGATGCGCTGCGCTGCGGCCGCCGAGAGCGGGCCTGGATTGCGTTCGGCGACCCGCCGCAGCACTTGCGCTTCGCGTTCCGGGCGGTAGATATTGCCCTGCTTGATTTCGCCGATGCGGTGCGCCAGTTGCGCCCGTTCGTTGATCAGGCGCAACAGTTCGCCGTCGATCGCGTCTATTCCCTCGCGCAGCTTGCCCAGCTCCTGCGAATCGTCGGCCACTCTCAGCTCTCCAGCGGCAGATACCGAACAGCCAGCACACCATCAATCTTCGCGATGGCGTCGATCACCGCCGGCTTCACCTGGCTATCCACGTCCACCAGCGTGTAGGCCATTTCGCCGCGCGACTTGTTGACCATGGTATGGATGTTCAGCCCGGCGTCGGCCATGGTCGTTGAAATCTGGCCCAGCATGTTCGGCACATTGGCATTGGCGACGGCAATGCGGAAGTTCGATTCACGCGGCAGCACCACGTTGGGAAAGTTCACGGCGTTCTGCACATTGCCGTGTTCCAGATACTCGCGCAACTGGTCGGCGACCATGATGGCGCAGTTTTCCTCGGCCTCGCCCGTGGAAGCGCCCAGATGCGGCAAGGCGATCACATGGGGATGATGATTGACCTGGGCACTGGGGAAGTCGCAAACATAGGCACCGAGCTTCCTTGTGTCGAGCGCGGCGAGCACCGCCGCCTCATCCACCACGCCCTCGCGGGAAAAGTTCAGCAGCACGGCACCATGCCTGGCGTGGGCCAGCATTTCGGCGTTGATCATCTTGCGCGTGGCATCGACCAGCGGCACATGCATCGAGACGAAGTTGGCGCTTTTCAGCACTTCCGCCACGCTGTTCGCCTTTTTCACCTGCGACGGCAGGCTCCAGGCCGCATCGACCGTGATTTCAGGATCGTAGCCAAGCACATGCATGCCGAGCTTGATCGCCACATCGGCGACCAGACAGCCAATCTTGCCCAGGCCGATCACGCCCAGCGTATGCCCCGCCAGCTCGAAGCCGGCGAAAGTCTTCTTGCCGTCCTCGACCTTCTTCTCCATGTCCGGATCGGCGGGATCCAGCGATCCGACGAATTTCATCGCGCCGCCGATGTTGCGCGCCGCGAGCAGCATGCCGGCGACTACCAGTTCCTTGACCGCATTGGCATTGGCGCCGGGTGCGTTGAACACCGGCACGCCGCGCGCCGACATGGCCTTGACCGGAATGTTGTTGGTGCCGGCACCGGCACGGCCGATGGCCTGTACCGACCGCGCTATGTCCATCTTGTGCATGTCGGCCGAACGCACCATGATCGCGTCGGGATTTGCGATGTCCTTGCCCACGTGGTAGCGCTCCGCCGGCAGGCGCTTGAGGCCGTTCTGCGAGATCTGGTTGAGGATCAGGACGCTGATCGGCTTGGCCATGCTCATTTGGCAAACCTCGCCTCGAATTCCTTCATGTAATCGACCAGCGCGGCAACGCCGGCGAGCGACATCGCGTTGTAGATCGAAGCGCGCATGCCGCCGACCGAACGGTGACCCTTGAGCTGCACCATGCCCTTGGCCTTGGCTCCCTTGAGGAACTCCTCGTCCAGCGCAGCATCCTTGAGCGTGAAAGGCACGTTCATGCGCGAGCGGTCTTCCTTGCGCACCGGATTGGCGTAGAAGTTCGATGCGTCGATACAGTCATAGAGCATCTTGGCCTTGGCGATGTTCTGCTTCTCGATGGCCGCCAGTCCGCCCTGCTGCTTGAGCCACTGAAATACCAGGCCGGCGATGTAGATGCCATAGGTGGGCGGCGTGTTGTACATCGAGTCGTTTTCGGCGTGGGTCTTGTAGTCCATCATGGTCTGCGGCGCCGGCACGCCCTTGCCGATCAGGTCGTCGCGGATGATGACGATGGTCAGCCCGGCCGGACCGATGTTCTTTTGCGCGCCGGCGTAGATCAGGCCGTACTTGCTGACGTCGATCGGCTTCGAAAGAATGTTGGAAGACATGTCGCACACCAACGGGACATTTCCGCTTTCCGGCGTCCAGTGGAATTCGACACCGCCGATGGTCTCGTTGGCGGTGTAATGCACGAAGGCGGCATCCTTGTCGAGTTTCCATTCCTGCTGCGCCGGCGCGTAGGTGAATTTGCCTTCCTCGCTGCTGGCGACGATATTGACCTTGCCGAAAGCCTTGGCTGCCTTGATGGCTTTCTTGGCCCACTCGCCGGTATGCACGTAGTCCGCGCTGGCTTTGCCGGCAAACAGGTTCATCGGGATCATCTCGAACTGCAGCGTGGCCCCGCCCTGCAGGAACAGCACCTTGTAGTTGGCCGGAATCCCCATCAATTCGCGCAGATCGGCCTCGGCCTGGGCATGGATGCCCATGTATTCCTTGCCGCGATGGCTCATTTCCATGACCGACTGGCCGCTGCCGTGCCAATCGAGAAGTTCGTCGGCAGCCTGCTTGAGTACTGCCTCGGGAAGTGCTGCGGGTCCTGCGCTGAAATTGAAAATTCGTGCCATAACCAGCCTCCGGAAGTGACTAAATCAATATGGGAAAATCAGGACAGAAAAAGAATACAGGATACCGTATACATTATTCAAGGCAATGTCACGTCCACTCGTTCGACGTGACCTTCGGCTAGTCCGCCTGATCCTCGATCGGCAGATCGGCGGCCGGATCATCTTCCTCGGTCTCGATCACCTTTTCGACGCCCGCCAGATAAGTGCCTTCATCGAGATTGATCAGCGTCACGCCCTGAGTCGAGCGGCTCATGACGCGAATGTCGGCAACCCGGGTGCGAATCAGCACGCCGCCGGTCGAAATCAGCATGATCTCTTCGCGCGTTTCGCCGAGGTCGGCAAGCACCGCCGCAACCACCTTGCCATTGCGTTCGGAAGTCTGGATCGCGATCATGCCCTTGGTACCGCGCCCGTGTCGGGTGTATTCGGCAATCGGCGTACGCTTGCCGAAGCCATTCTCGGTCGCGGTCAGCACGGAATAATTCTCGCTGTCCGCCACCAGCATGGAAATCACCTGCTGGTCGTCTTCCAGCATCATGCCGCGTACGCCGCGGGCTTCGCGGCCCATTGGCCGCACATCGTCCTCGGCAAAGCGCACCGCCTTGCCGGCATCGGAGAACAGCATGACGTCGCACTGGCCGTTGGTGATGGCGACACCGATCAGACGATCGCCCTCGTCCAGTCCGACCGCGATGATGCCCGCCTTGCGCGGATTGGCAAAATTGGTCAACGGTGTTTTTTTCACCGTGCCCATGCCGGTGGCCATGAAGACGAAGTGCTCCTCGTCGAACTCCTTGACCGGCAGGATCGCCGTGATCTTCTCGCCCTCCTCGAGCGGGAAGAGATTGACGATCGGCTTGCCGCGCGAGGCGCGCTGCCCTTCGGGAGCTTCATAGACCTTGAGCCAGTAGACACGGCCACGGCTGGAAAAGCACAGGATGTAGTCGTGGGTGTTGGCCACGAACAGGCGATCGACGAAATCATCTTCCTTGATCGCCGCCGCCTGCTTGCCGCGCCCGCCACGCCGCTGGGACCGATAGTCGGCCAGGGGCTGGCGCTTGATGTAGCCGGTATGCGACAGCGTGACGACCATGTCTTCGCGGACGATCAGGTCTTCAAAATTGATGTCTGCGGTGCTGAGCACGATTTCGGAGCGTCGGGCATCGCCGAACTGCGCTTTCACTGCCACAAGTTCGTCACCAATGATGGTGGTAATGCGCTCGGGCTTTGCCAGAATATCCAGCAGGTCGACGATCTGTTCCATCACCTCCTTGTATTCGGCGACGATCTTGTCCTGCTCCAGCCCGGTCAGGCGCTGCAGCCGAAGTTCGAGAATCGCCTGGGCCTGGGCGTCCGAGAGCAGATAACCGTGCGCGGAAAGACCGAATTCCGCCGCTAGGCCGTCGGGCCGCGAAGATTCGGCAGACGCACGCGCCAGCATGCCTTCGACCGTGCTTGAGCGCCAGTTGCGCGCCATCAGTCCGCGTTTGGCGTCTGCCGGCGTCGGCGCCGCCTTGATCAAGGCAATGATTTCGTCGACATTGGACAAGGCTACGGCGAGGCCTTCGAGAATGTGGCCGCGCTCGCGTGCCTTGCGCAGTTCGAATACCGTGCGCCGCGTGATGACCTCGCGCCGGTGAGCGAGGAAGCACTGCAGCATATCCTTCAGATTCAGCAGCTTGGGGCGACCATCGACCAGAGCCACCATATTCATGCCGAAGGTGTCCTGCAATTGCGTCTGCTTGTAGAGATGGTTCAGTACCACCTCAGGCACCTGGCCCTTTTTCAGTTCGATGACCAGGCGCATGCCCGATTTATCGGACTCGTCCTGAATATGGGCGATACCCTCGATCTTCTTTTCGTGCACCAGTTCGGCAATCTTTTCCTGCAGCGTCTTCTTGTTGACCTGGTAGGGCAGTTCATCGACCACGATGGCCTGGCGCCCGCTGCGCGGCAAGTCCTCGATATGGGTGCGCGCGCGCATGATTACGCGGCCGCGGCCGGTGAGGTAGCCGTCGCGCACGCCGGAAACGCCGTAGATCAGGCCGGCGGTCGGAAAGTCCGGCGCGGGAATGATGTTGATCAGCTCGTCGATCGTGGTTTCCGGCTTGGCCAACAAGACCAGACAGGCATCGACCACCTCATTGAGGTTGTGCGGCGGAATATTGGTCGCCATGCCGACGGCGATACCCGAAGAACCATTGATCAGCAGATTCGGGATGCGCGCCGGGAGAATCAGCGGCTCGTGCTCCGAACCATCGTAGTTCGGTCCGAAATCGACGGTTTCCTTGTCGATATCAAGCAGCAACTCATGTCCGATGCGCGCCATGCGTACTTCGGTGTAGCGCATGGCCGCCGCGCTGTCGCCATCCACCGAGCCGAAGTTGCCCTGGCCATCGACCAGCATGTAGCGCAACGAAAAGTCCTGCGCCATGCGCACGATGGTGTCGTACACCGCCGTGTCGCCGTGTGGATGGTATTTACCGATCACGTCGCCGACGATGCGCGCCGACTTCTTATAGGCCCGGTTCCAGTCGTTGGACAACTCGTGCATGGCAAAAAGCACACGGCGATGGACTGGCTTCAGACCGTCCCGCACATCCGGCAGGGCTCGTCCGACAATCACGCTCATGGCGTAATCGAGATAGGAGTGGCGCATCTCCTCTTCGAGGCTGATCGGCAGGGTTTCTTTGGCGAACGAGGTCATTTAGGCTGCCTTAACCGACTTGCGGCGGACGATGGCGTAAAAAGGAGCAATTTTAGCATGCACGGATAGCCCCGGCGGTTGTCGCGGCCAGCCAAATCTGGTTGAATCGAGACATGAATGCACTTGCCGCGCAGAGCGCCAATCCCGTCGATGTGGATCTTCTGATCCATCCCGAATGGATCATCCCGATCGAACCCGCCGGAGTAACGCTGTCCGGTCATTCACTGGCAGTCAAGGACGGTCTTATTCTCGGCCTGCTGCCCAATGAAGAGGCGGCGCGACGCTGGCGGCCAAGGCAGACGCTCGATCTGCCGGGCCAGGTGCTGTTGCCGGGCCTGATCAACCTGCATACCCATGCTGCGATGAGTCTGATGCGCGGCTATGCCGACGATCTGCCCCTCATGCGCTGGCTATCCGAACGCATCTGGCCGGCCGAATCGCGCCACGCCGGACCGGATTTTGTGAGGGACGGCACCCTGCTGGCCTGCGCCGAAATGCTGCGCGGTGGCATCACCGCCTTCAATGACATGTATTTTTTTCCAGACGCCGCCGCCGCCGCGGCAAAACGGGTCGGAATACGAGCCGTGTTGGGAATCATAGCGATCGAGTTTCCCACCAGCTATGCCGCCGATGCCGACGACTACCTGTCCAAGGGCCTGGCGATCCGCGATGCTTTGGGCAGCGACACCCTGCTGAGTTTCTGCCTTGCTCCACATGCGCCCTATACCGTGGCCGACAAGACCTTCCGCAAAATCTCAACCCTCGCCGCGCAACTCGAACTACCGATACATGTGCATGTTCATGAAACCCGCCACGAAATCGAGGACAGCCTCAAACAGCATGGCGTGCGTCCGATTGAACGCCTGCGTCGTCTGGGCCTGATCGGGCCGCAATTGATCGCCGTCCATGGCGTTCACCTCGACCCCGGAGAGATTGACCTGCTGGCGCACGAGGGATGCCACCTGGCGCATTGCCCGACATCCAACCTGAAACTCGGCAGCGGCATTTCGCCCTTGTCCGCGATCCAGTCGCATGGTATGAATTTCGGCTTCGGCACCGACGGCGCCGCTTCCAACAACCGTCTCGACATGTTTCAGGAAATGCGCCACGCCGCGCTGCTGGCCAAAGGCGCAAGCCAGAATCCGGAAGCGCTCGCGGCCCATGCAACACTTGCAGCGGCTACATTGGGCGGCGCTCGCGCCCTCGGACTGGACGAAAAAATAGGTTCGCTGCTGCCCGGCAAGGCAGCCGACCTGTGCGCGGTACGTCTCGATGAATGGCTGATCCAGCCTTGCTTTGATCCTGCTTCTCATCTCGTTTATGTGGCGGGACGGGAACAGGTTAGCCACACATGGGTCGCGGGAAAGTTGGTGATGAGCAACGGTGTTCCTGCACAAATCGGCATTTCTGAATTGCTTGACGTCGCAGGTTTGTGGCATACTCAACTGACGTCCTGACGCCATGCTGCGCTCCGGGAAAAGAAAAGGCCGGATTCCGTCAAACTCAACAAACCCAACAAAGGGGGAAACATGATCAATAGCGCCAAACATTCTCTGCTGCTTGCCACCCTGCTCGGACTTTCCGCTGCCGCCGTCGCTCAGACGCCGGGTATCGACCGCTCGGGCACCGTTGGCTACGTCATCGACCAGCGTGACAATGTCGTCAAGAGTGGCACCGGCCTTTGCTGGCGGACCGGCTTCTGGACTCCGGCCATGGCCATCGAGGAATGCGATCCGGATCTAGTGAAGAAGCCCGCACCGGCCGCAGCCCCTGCTGCTCCCGCCGCCAAGCCTGCCGCACCGGTCGCCGCCGCGCCGAAGCCCGCCGCACAGAAAGTGACGCTGGCCGCCGATGCCCTGTTCGATTTCGACAAGGCTGTGCTGCGTCCTGAAGGCAAGTCCAAACTGGACAAGCTTTCCGGCGACATCAAGGGGATCAAGCTCGAAGTGATCATCGCCGTCGGCCACGCCGACCGCTTCGGTAGCGACGCCTACAACCAGAAGCTGTCCGAGAAGCGCGCGGAAGCCGTCAAGGCCTATCTGGTGAGCAAGGGTGTCGAGCCGAACCGTGTCTACACCGAAGGCAAGGGCGAGAAGCAGCCGGTCACCAAGGCCGATCAGTGCAAGGGTCCGAAGAGCAAGAAGACCATCGACTGCCTGCAGCCCGATCGTCGCGTTGAAATCGAAGTCATCGGAACCAAGAACCAGTAATTTCGTCTGACTCCGGAAAAAGCCCTGCCCTGCAGGGCTTTTTTTGTTTTGGCCACTGCGCTTAATGCTGATAGACGACTTGGGGCACCCACATGAATGCAAGCAGCAACGCCGACCCGCGGGAACTCGACAAATTCGGGGAAGTCGCCCATCGTTGGTGGGACCCGAATTCAGAATTCCGTCCCCTGCATGACATCAACCCGGCCCGTCTGGCATGGATCGACCGCCACGCAGGATTGAGCGGCAAACGCGTGATCGATGTCGGCTGCGGTGGTGGGCTGCTCAGCGAAGGCATGGCGGCGCTGGGCGCGCAGGTCACCGGAATCGACCTATCGGACAAGGCCTTGGGCATTGCCCGGCTGCATCTCTACGAAAGCGGCCACGCCATCGACTACCGCCTGATCGCGGCAGAGGCCATGGCGGCGGAAGCACCGGCGAGCTTCGACCATGTCACCTGCCTCGAAATGCTGGAGCACGTGCCCGATCCGGCCAGCACCGTGGCTGCCTGTGCGCGCCTGGTAAAGCCCGGCGGCCAGGTGTTCCTGTCCACGCTCAACCGCAACGCCAAGGCTTACCTGCTGGCGGTGGTCGGCGCAGAATACCTGTTCAACCTCCTGCCACGCGGTACCCACGACTACACGCGCTTCCTCAAGCCGGCCGAACTCGCACACCTGTGCCGCGATGCCGGGCTGGAAGTGCTCGAAATCACCGGCCTGCGCTACAACCCCTTCAGCCGCGAAGGCGTATTGGGCGCAGATACCGAGGTCAATTACCTGCTCAGGGCGCAGCGCAGTGCCTGAAGCCGTACTCTTCGACCTCGACGGGACGCTGGCCGACACGGCACCTGACCTCGGCGGGGCCCTCAACCAATTGCTGCGGGAGCGCGGGTGCGATCCGCTGCCGATGGAAAAGCTGCGCCCGCACGTCTCCTCGGGCGCCCGCGGCATGATCGGTGCCGGTCTCGGCATCACACCGGCTGATCCGGGTTACGTCGACCTGCAGCAGCGGTTCCTGGCCATCTATCAGGAAGCCTTGTGCGTTGGCACCCGGCTGTTCGAGGGGATGGCCGAGCACCTCGATGAGCTTGATGCCCAGGCAATTCCCTGGGGCATCGTGACCAACAAATCCCAGCGTTTTGCGATTCCCCTCATGGAAGGCCTGGGCTTGCGTCAGCGCTGCGTCTGCATCGTCTGCGGCGACAGCGCCCGGCGTGCCAAGCCTCACGGCCATCCCATGCAGCTTGCCAGCGCGGTGATGGGAATCGCCGCCAGCGCATGCGTCTACGTCGGCGACGATGAACGCGACGTGATCTCCGGCCGCGCCGTCGGCATGAGGACCATCGTCGCCGGCTGGGGCTATCTCGGCGACGGCAAGCCGCCGGCGAGCTGGGGCGCCGATGCGATTGCTCGGGCACCGCAAGATATCCTCGGCATTGCCGCAGCAAAGCGTTAAACTCCTACTTGCAATCCGCAGATCAGGCACTATTTGATCTCCACCATCCAGGGGGCGACATGGCTTCGACATGGGTGACAAAGCATGCAGGGCATACCGAGGATCCGGGTACCTCGTAAATCCATCTGGAAAGTACTAACTGCCAACGACGAGCGTTTCGCTCTAGCCGCTTAACAGCGGCTGGCTTCCGAACTGGTTTGCTTCTGGGCCAGGTAGCGCAAGCTACATCGGAATCATATACAGGAGATAAGGCTGTGCGGAGTCGCGATGCACAGTTCGAAAATCCAGCGAATCGCCTGCAACCAGCCTGTCCGTCGGCGTGTTGCGGGTCAAATCAAATGACGCGACTAAGTATGTAGAACTGTATGTGGCGCACTTATGGACGCGGGTTCAATTCCCGCCGCCTCCACCATTAACGGCTAATTAAATCAATTAGTTATGAATAGCCAGCGAGCAATTGCTGGCTATTTTTTGGGGCTATTTAGGGTAGCGTGGTCAGCATTTTGGTCAGCATTCTTCGCGCTCCCGGCAACTGCCCGCAGTGCCTTGAAGATATACCGAACCCGATGCCCGTCGGCGCCAATCTCGAAGAGTTGCGACGGGAATGGTGCATCGCGCCGCAATCTCAATGCGCTCGCGTGACACCGCAGGATGCCGGATCTCACGTACCATCCTCCGTCCATTCCGGGAGCGGCACGGTCTGCCCGGCAAGCGCATGGGTACAATCGCTGAGAAACTGCATCTGGCCATCCTTCACGAAGGAATGACAGACCTCGCACTTGAACTTCGATGGCTTCTCGCCTTTCGCTTCCCGCTCCGCGTTGTAAGTGCACCAGCAGCCATCCTTGTCACGCCCAGGAACGTAGTGCCCGGACCGCACCAGGACCGACGGCGTAAAGGTCGGCTTTTCGACATCGCCATTCCAACCCCACGCCGTCGCGCCCTTGGTCCGAATGGAGTGATGATCGCCGCAACCAGGGCAGAAGAACGTCAGGCCTTCATCGCCGTTGTCCGGATTGCGCCAGTTGCGCAGTATCTTCGACAAGGCGCTCACTGCACCACCTCCCACCACGCCTGCCACCCCTTCACTTGCTCGATGGCGTCGCGGCACTGGATGTAGTTTCCGGCGACAGTGCCGAGGGCGGCAGCGTCTGTAACGGGCTGGGCGTCACCAGCAGCCAGGCGGGCGGGGTCGGCAGGCTCGCCGGTGGCGGCGAGGTCGTGGCGCAGGCGCCAAGCGCCAGGCAGAGTGCAGCGATCAGCAGCGGGCGTGACGTGTTCATAGCGATAGACCTCCTGGATGATGATGCGGTCGCGGCCGGCGCGATTGGCCTTTGCCTGAGCGAGCTGCTGGCCAATCGTGTCGACCCGCTTCTGTTTGCGACTGAGCAGCGCCGCGGCCAGGCGCTCCGACTCAAGCTGGGCCCGCGCGGTCTCGTCCTCCTCGACGTGTTTTCCGAACAGGAAGCTGCTGGCATTGCTGACCGCCAGCGCGACGATGAAGCTGATGATGATCCATGGATTCGGCATGTCAGGCCTCGCTCTGGCTGGTTTCCGCGCTGCCGATCTGCAGCGGCACGGACGGGATATGCACATCGACCGGCCAGCGGTAGCCGGTCACGCGGCCCTGCGGGAAGGCCTTGACGCTCACACTGTCGCCCTGGTTACCACCCAGCACCAGCAGCTTGCCACCTTCATCGCGGCCGACCACGAAGCCGACATGCCCGCCACCCTCGCGGCTGAACACCACGATGCAGCCATGCGCGGGGCCGTCGAGCCGCACGCCCCACTTGAGATAGCTGGCCGCGGACTCGAAGCGGCTGCTGCGAATGCCGGCGCGCTCCAGGCAGGCGCCGACGAAGGCCGCGCACCACGGCACCTCGTCGGACTGGATGCCACTGCGCTTGATCGCGCGCCACATGGCCAGGATCTCGGGCGCGTGTTGCGGGCCGGGAATTTCTTCCAGCCCTACCAGCGGGCGGGCGATGGCCAGCCATTGCGGATCGATGATCATCGCGGCCGCCTCCGATCGAACACCACCCAGCCCGCCACCGCCATCAGCAGCAGCAGCGGGCCGAAGCTGGCGTGCAGCGCGGTACCGACGGCGCCGCCGGCGAGCAGGGCGTAGGTGCCGGCCAGCGCAGCGAAATGGCCACGGCTGCCGGTCCAGGCGGTGCGCGACAGGCGCGGCACGATGCAAATGCAGCGCGCCAGCACGATCAGCATGCAGACCAGCATCAGCGCATCGGGGAGGTGTATGTCGTTCATTTCTCGGCCCTCCCCCGCAGCCACCGCGCCGCCACCGGGATCACGGTCGGCGCACCGGCGCCGATCAGCACGGCCATCAAGAGGCGCAGCGCGTCGGCATTGCCGGCGATCGATGGCACCTGGCTGGCGGCCCACGCCGCGGCGAAGGGGCTGCCGTAGCCGGCCAGCATGGCCGACAGTAGCGCCGCCGAGCCGGCCTTGATCTTGTCGTCGATAGTTTCCATCCAGATGCTCACGAAGATGGCGGCCACCAGGCCGAGCGCCAGGGCATCCACCTGCGCGCCGAGCAGCGCCGTCCCCAGCCCGACGCCGGCGCCGATAACGATTGATGTGTGCGGTTCGGCCATTACGTGATCTCCCAGGTTTAGCGGCAATGCCCGCCGAATTCGAACGGGTCCAGCCAGTTGGCACATAGATACCTGGCAACGCCCGCACGCCATCCTTCGGCCCGCTTCAGTCGCCCACATTTCTGCGATAACGTCGCATCCGGCGTGATGCCGAGCGCGAGGCCGGCGGTCCAGTTGAGAGCGACGTCGAGCAGCCAGCCGGCGGCGACCACCGCAGCGCCGGCGGCCTTGACTTCGGGCCGCAACGTGGGCCAGGTGGCGCGCAGCGCGGTGTAGGCGAGGTACAGCACCCACATCAGCGGGATCGCACTGACGAGGACCAGGGCGGCGGTCATTGCAGTTGCTCCTTCAGCGCCTGTATTCGATCGTCGAAGTCCTTGAACTTCTTCCAGCTCTTCGCGGCCTCGGGGGCGGCGTCGCCCAGGGTCACGGCAAGCGCATAGACCTGGTCGAGGGTGTAGCCGATGGCGGCGGCGTCTTCGGCGACGGACTTTTTGACCATGTCGCGCACTGGGCGCGGCAGCAGTTCCTTGGATTCGAGCGCCTGAATTTGCGCCAGGATCGCCGCGTTGGCTTCGGCCACCGCAGCCACCGGCGGCACGAGCGCGGCCTTCTGGTCGCGGCCCCAGGCGCGGCACTCTTCGGCGTAGGCGTGGTAGGCCTCGTAGTCGGCGCTACGGGCGTTGCGCAGCAGCTTGAGTTCGTCGCCGGTGCTGTAGCGCTCGCCGATCTTCACGGCGACCATGTGCTCGATCACAAAGGCCAGCGGGCTGGCGTCGAGGAGGGTCGCGCGCAGGGTCGCGTCGGGCGTCACGGCCTGGATGCTCGCGGCGATCTCCGCCGCCTGCTCGGCGGGCAGCACGGCGCCGTCGGGCAGGCTGACGTAGGTGATGCCGCCGATCGTGGCGATCTCCTGCCCGAGCGGCTGGCCGGCCGCGTCACGCGGCAGACTGAGTTCGCGGGTGACCAGCGCATCGATATATTTTCGGTAGCTGATGAGCGAGGGCATGGTGATGCTCCTTGATGGTGGCCAGCATGTGCTGCAGCGAGTGGGTGCGGCGGGCGTGGCCGAGCACGGACACCGCGCTTTGCATCCGAGCGCGCGCCAATGCCTGGCGGAAGGTGTAGAGGCTGTGACGGCGCACGAAGCGCTTGCTGGCCCATGTGCGGTAGCCGACGAAGTTGATGCCGCGCGAGACGCGCGCCAGGGTGGATTTCGACAGCTCCAAGTGCAAGCGCCTGGTGATGAATTCCACGATGCGCGTCTTGGCCACCAGCAGCGCCTCGCGTGACTCACCGAAGAGAATGAAGTCATCGACATAGCGGCAATAGCGCTTGATGCCCAGCTCGCGCTTGATGAAGTGATCAAGCGGGTTGAGGTAAATCAGCGCGTAGAGCTGGCTCAGCAGGTTGCCGATCGGGATGCCGATGGGCTCGCCGTGGTCGGCGAACTGCATCATCAGATCCACGAAGCGGCGGTCCTTGATCCTTTTCTCGATCAGCCGGCGCAGGGTCGGTCGGTCGATGCGATAGAAGAACTTGCGGATGTCCAGCTTCAGTGTGTAGCTGTCGCGCGGCACGGCCTGCAGCGCAGCCTGCGCGTAATCGGCGGCCTTGTGCGTGCCGAATCCGACGCGGCAGGCGAAGGATTGATCGATGAACGTCCGCTCGAAGATCGGGCCGGCGACGGCATAGATAGCGTGCTGCACCACCAGATCGCGAAAGGCCGGCGCGAAGATGCGGCGCGGCTTGGGCTCGAAGACCATAAAACTATAGTAGGGCCGCGGCCGGTAGCTGCCGTCCGCCAGTTCTTGGTGCAGTGCATCCAGGTTGCTGGCCAGGTGCGTCTCGAACTTGAAGCAGGCACGCTTGCCGTGCTTGTGGCGCGCAGCCGCATGAAACGCCGCCAGCAGCGCCTTGGGCGTAAATGCCTTTTCGTACAGGAATCCGATGCGCTTCATGTCACGAGACCTTCGAGCGCAACATAGCGCCTACCAGAATCGCGGAAGCCCGCCGATTTCGCCGCAGCTCGACTGCTGATACCGCTGCGCGCCGGAAAGCGTCTCCCTTGATTCCACTGCGATCTGTAACCGATCCGTGAGGTGAAATCGAGTCCGCGCGGAACCCCACGTTGTTGTTGGAGTTCGTCCGCACATTGTTGAGATTCAACGTCCACACCCCGGCGTTCGACGAGTTGTTCCAGTTGCCGCCTGAGATCGGGCACATGTTAAGACGCCTCCCGTGTTGCCAACTGCCGATCGACGACGATCCAGCCGCCGATCATCCTGCCCAACTCATCCACCAGCCGCGACAAGGCCAGGTAACGATGCTCGCCTGCTGCTGCCGGGGATTTCTGCTCGCGCTTGCCATCCTTGAACTCGAAGTAGCCCAACTCGAACGACAGGCGAACCAGCATGCGCAGCTTCTCGTGTTCGACATCAAGACTGGAAAGCGCGGTCTTCTTGTGATAGCGCTTCTGCGCCTCCACGATGAAGCCATACACCGCATAGGCCGTGCGCCGGATTTCCAGCGCGAGGCCGTACTTTTCGTGTTTCGGAAAGTGGTTCAGATGAATGTTCATCAGCTTGGCGAATTCCACGAATTTGCGGTCCAGCTTGGCTTCGTCATGGAGCCCCATCGCTATCGCTCAGGGCTCAGAGATACAAGGCCGCGCGGAACCCCACGCTGCCGGTGGAGCCCGCCCGCACATCGGCGAGATTCAACGTCCACACCCCGGCGCCCGACGAGCCGTTCCAGCCGCCGCCCGAGATCGGGCACATTTCGTTCGGTTTGTAGTCGTAGAAAATGTCGTTGCCGAAAGCATTGGTACCGCCGTCGCCCGTGGTCAGCATACCGCCGACGCCGGCCCAGTTCCAGGCATTGCCGCTGGTCGCTTCGCTGAATACCTGCGTTGCCGCTCCGTAGCTGATGGAGCGATCAGCGCCGGTCTCGCGCCAGACTTGGTAGCTGGTACCGAGATCGTCATACAGCGCAGCGATGCCGGTCGCGCCCCACAGGTCCGTTGCCAGCGTATTGCTGCCGGTCACGTTCTTCATGGTCGCGCTGGTCTTGAGGATGTAGAGGTTCGTGCCGTTGCTGGTCAGGCCCGGCGTGATCTCCCATACCAGGCCGTTGAGGTCGGCCACGCCACTGGCCTGACCGTTATGCGTGGATTTCGCCAGCGTGCTGGCGCTGCCTGTCTTGCCGACGCCGAGATAAGTGCCGTTGCCGTCATACGTCCAGGTGACGGTGGCGTCCTGTGCGTCGCTCAGGGCGTTGTTGTTATTGCCCTTGGGGAAGTTGTTGGTCGCGTGCCACCAGGCGCAGTAGGTGGTGTTGGTGCTGGCCCGCGCGTGCGCGTAGGACAGCAGCGCCAGCGCCGAAAAAATGAAGCGCGAGCTGCAGAAGAAGTTGGCGCCGCGCGTCTTGGCAGAGGCGAGCGCGCCGCTGTAGTTCAGCGCCGGCGCGCCGGTCAGTGAATTGAATTTCGCGGTGGCCAGCGTGCCGCGCTGGGCGCTGGTGAGGACGATGCCGTTGGCCAGGCTCGATGCGATGCCGCCGTTGTTGCTGCACAGGTATTTATCGACGAAGACGCCGCGCTGCACCGCGCCGCCGTCGTAGAAGGCCCGGTGCAGGGCGTAGCCGGCCGCGTTGGCCGCGGCCACGTCCGCGAAGAACGACTCCGGCTTGATCAGCACTTCGTTGAGCGCGACGCCATTGGCGCCGGTGCCCCACTTGTAATAGAAGGCCGGAATCCACACCATGACACTGCCGTCGCTGTACTGGTAGTTGCCGTAGTTGGCCGAGGCGAGGTCGTTGTAGCCGGACATCGCGCCCATGCCGGCCGGCAGCGCGGTCGGGCAGATGCCCACGCCGAAGCCCTGCGCGCCTGGGGTGCCGATCGCGTTGATGGCTGCGGCGGCGAGGAGTGCGATGGCGGCGGAAACGGCGGCGGCGGTTTCCGAGGCCAGCGCGGCGGCCGCCGCGGCTTCGGCGGCGACGCGGTCGGCGTCGGCCAGGGCGGCCTGGGCGGTGGCGATGCCGGCTTGCGCGGTGGCGGTGGCGGCCTCTGCACCGGCCGCGCCTGCAGCAGCTTCGGCGGCCCCTTGCGCGTCTTCCGCCCCTTGTTGCGCAAGCTCGGTGGCGAGCCGGTCAGCGGCGGCCTGTGCAGCGCTTGCCGATGCGGCGGCAGCGCTCGCGGCGGCGCTGACCACCGCGGGCCGATTGGTGGCCACGATCGCCGGCTCGGCGACGGTGACGCGGGTGACATCCTCGGTGATATTGACGACGATCTGGGGCATGGCGCTACACCTTGCGCGTGATGGTGAAGGTGCCCTCCAGCAGCCGTATGACGACGGCGCCGAGGGTGATGGTCAGGGCATAGACGCACTTGCGCCGCGCCGGCGTGCCGGGCGCATTGGGCACGTCGAGCGCGGCCATTTGCGTGGCGGTGGCCAGCGGCGCGATGGTGCCGGCTGCACCACCCAGGGTGAGGCCGCCGTTTTCGGTGGTGAGGGTCAGCAGATCGGCCTCGTCGGCATACGCGGCCTTGACGGCCAGCTCGGCGGTGTAGCCGGTCAGATCGATGGCCGCACCAGCGTCGTCGGTCAGCTCGATCGGGTCGGGCTGCCAGGTGACGCCTTGTTCGGCGGTGATGTTCCAGGTGCCTGCGCTCATTTTGATTACCTCAATTCACGCGAGCTCACCGCCGACACGCCGCCCGTGTCGGTGACCACGTATGAAGCCCCGGGCGGGATCACTATGGACCCCACGGCGCCCGCAAATCCAGACGGAATCACGCAATAGAGGAAGGTGATTACCGCCCCGCCGTTGATCGATACATCGGACTTCACCGATGCCCCGCTGCCGTAAAACTCGCGGTGCAGGACGATCGGTTTTCCGGTGGTGTTGTAGTAGGTCGTGCCGGAATTCCGCGTCACCGCCTGCCAGGTCTGGCCGTAGCCGAGGCCGGCCATCGCCAGGGCCTGACCGCCGGCCCCCTGGATTGTGCTGGGGGCGGTAGCCCAGGTGCCCGCCGTAGCTTCCGTCACATCGACGAACCCAACCACGCGGAACGGCACATTGGCGCGCGCCGTCGTCGAGTAGATGGTGCTCGCGCTATCAGCGGCGCCAGCACCGCCCTCGGCCGTGGTCGAGATCAGCGCGGTCTCGTCAAGGTTGGTGCCGCCGGCCATATTCACCACGGCGAGTTCCACCGTGCCGGCATTGTCGATCGCCAGCACCGCCAGCCGGGCGGCCGTCGCATTCACTGTGCCCAGGCTGGAGCCGGACGACACAACCATCGAGATCGCTGCGGAAACGGAGCGTGTATTCACCGCGCCACTGGAGAGTGTGTCGGCGCGAAAATCCAGTGCTGTGGGGTTCAGCGTCAGCGTCAAGGCGTTGGCGGCGACCGAAGCGGTGATCGGCTGCAGCTTGCTCGTTACCGTAGGCGGCAGCGGATCGAGGATCACCAGGTCGGTGCCGTCATATTCCACGTCCGCCAGCTGGTTCGCCGCGACCACCGCGGCGACCTTGGCGCCCGCCGAATCGAACTGCTTGAGGTTCTTCACGCCCAGCCCGCTGATGTTGAGGGTGTTGCTGCCGGTGGTGCCGGCGGCGTTGAACTTGACGCGGAAGCGCAGGTTCGAGGTGTAGGCAGTAGGGGCCGGCGACGGCGTGAGCGTGAAGGCTGGCGCCGTGCCGGCGGTGGTAAACGCGGTCGCGCTCTGGGTCTGAAGGCTGGTCGCAGAGATCTCCGTGCGCTGCCAGTTGGTCGAATCCGCCGAGGGGTCGGTGGTACCCGCGCCAGCCGTCTTGCGCCGGTACCCCTGGAAATCGGCGGGGCTCCAGGTGACTTCGCCGACCGCGTAGGTGGTGCCGCTGACCCACTCGGTGATATTCACCACGCCGAGCGCGGCGTTCATCTCGGTGACCAGGGTGGCCAGCGCGGCGACGAAGGCGTCGGCCTTGGCGATGAAGACATCCGGCGCGTCGGAACGCGACGGGGCGGCAGGAAGTGCGGAAATGGTCATGTCAGTCCTTCGATTTCAATGGCGCACAGAGAGGCGCCGGGATAGGCAATGTCGATGTCGAAGTCCTTGTAGAACCCGTAGATCATCGTGGCGGCGTGGATGTCGGTGCCGATATACACGGCGGGCGTGGCGCGGTAGCTGGCGAGGATGGTCTGCAGCTCGCTGGTCAGCCCAGAATCGACCCACAGCGAGAAGCTGCCGCGCTTGCTGAATGCGCGCTCAAGAATGGTGTAGTTGCCGAAATCGTCCTGCGTCTTCACGCTGTAATCGCGGATGCCGATCTTCGCTCCGTACTGCGTGCCGCCGATCTCGCGTGCCATGCCCAGAATGCACTCGCCGATAGCTGCGGTGCCGCCGGTGTCGGTCGCGGTAATGGCGATCGCCGCGCCCAGGTAGCGCGGCAGATCGCTCAGATTGAAATCCACCTTGCGCACGATCGGCTCGAAAAAATAGCTGTACCAATCCTGAATGCCGCTGTCGCTGACCAGGCTCACCGTCTCGTCATAGACCACGCCCTCGGCGGCATCGGTCATCGTCACATGGACGCTGGCGGCGGACACATTCAGCAACACCACGCTATCCACCACCGCGGCGAGCGTCACCACCACGGCGATGCTGTCGGCCGCCGAAGACTGCGTGCCGACCAGGGCATCGAACATCCGCCAGCGGTTCGTCGCGCCGAAATCCTGCCACCACACCGGGTTGGCCGGATCCGCCTCGCCGGCCGGATCGTGGCCAGTGTTGCCCGCCTGCAGACTCTTGTAGATGCGGTGCGTGGCGGCCTTGATACAATAGGCCGCGAGGCCATAGGTCGTGCCGCCGGCCCACTCGCCATAGTCGTTTTCGGCAATGCTGCTGCTGGTCAGCGTCGCATCGGTCACATTGACAGGCCGAACGATTCTCATACCAACACCCGCTCCGCCGGCATGCCGTCGCCGTCCCACCTCTCCAGCACCTTCGCCGTCTTGCTCGAAACGCGCACCATGGCCGCATTCACCGCGCGCAGATCAGCGCGGAGCGCATCGATCGCCTGCGTCACCTGGCTCATGTCCAGCAGCGCCTTGCTGTCACGATTCGAATACACATGCGCCGGCGGCATGTAGGCCAGCTCCGAGCCACGTTCGCCCACAATCGCCCAGCCGCCGCCATGGTCGCCGCCATCGGCATACGCCGGCATGATTCCCGTCTTCTGCGCGAACAGATAATCCGCCCGCGTCTTGAACCGCTCCGTGCCCAAAGCCCTGGCCGCCTCGTCCGCCGATGCAGTGATACCGGCGAACGCATCGGATACCGACAGCAGCGTCGCGTACATCGTTCGCCCAGCCTCGGTCGCCAGGTTCTGCCCCTCCACTAGCGACCGGAACTGCTCCCGCGTCGCCGGCACGTCCGCAATGCCGATCGCCCGCAACGTGCTTTCAATGCTTCCGCGCATATCGGCGGTACGCTCTCGGTCGCTGTGAAAATTCCTGTAGTAGCTATCGAAAACACTGGTCGCGCCGCCGACGCCACCCAGCGACTGGATCAGCGAATCGCGGGCCTTGAGGTTGTTGCTGCCGAAAGCGGTGGCCGCATCCTTACCCATCAGCGCGGCCATCTTGTTGGTCAGCACGAATTCCTGCGTAATGCGCGCCGCGGTTTGCGCCAGCGATTCGCCGCTGGCCTGGAACTCATTCAGGTTCGGAATGATCTTGACCGCGATCGATTCGCCCAGGGCCGCGAAGGCTTGCTCCATCGACGAAAAATAGCCTTGAATATGCCCGTTGCTCGGCGTGCCGTCGCGACGGCTATCGACGGTCGCCGAATCGATCACCGATGGATCGACGCCAAACATCTGGGCCATCGCACGGCCCTGGGCGAAGGTGACCGCGATCTGTTGATTGATCGCGGCGATCTGTGCCGCCGAAAGGTTGGCTGAGTCCGCCCACCAGCCCTCGCCCGAGGTCGGCCCGGCCGACATCATGGACGGCGCGCCCGTGGCATCCGAGTTCTGCACGGCGAAGACGCCGGACTTGGCCAGCCCCAGCTCGAAGCCGGTCGCCGACGTGTTGTTGTGCGGATCCTCGCCGCCGCCATCGAAGAGGCCCAACATCGACCCGACAGCCAGTGCCGCGCCGAGATAGGGCAGCGCGGTACCGAGCGCGGATAACGCGGTGCCGCCGACTGCCTCGCCGATGCCGAGCGCATCAATGTAGGCGGTGGACAGCCCCAGCGACGCGCCCGTCTCCGACAAGGCGAAGGCGGTATAGGCCGAACTCCCGCCGAGCAAGCTGTTGGCGCTGCTGCCCATCGAAAACAGATCGCCGATACCGCCGCCGCCGAAGCCACCAGCCCCCCCGAACCCGCCGCCGCCTGCGCCGGAAACACCCAGCAGCGAACCAGCCGCCCCCATCACCGGATTCACCACCGCCTGCACCGCGATCTTGAATGCCGCCGTCTTCAGTGAATTCTTGATTGAATCGACGAAGGCCTTGCCGCCATCCTTGCCGTTCTCGAACCCGCGCATCAGCGCATCTGTCAGCGACCGATCCACCTCATCGGTAAAGCGCTTCCACTCCTTTGCCTGGTCATCGATCGCCTTCTTTGCTGCCTCCTTCTCGTCGATGCCATGCAGCGCATCGCGCAACCGCATGCGCGCCGCGATTTCCTGTTCCAGCGCCTCCAGTTCCTTCTCGTGGCCGTCCAGCCCGGCATACATCGCCCGCCGCTCTTCCAGCCGCGCGATCGTGGTGCTCTCGATCTGAGCGCGGGTCATGCCGTAGGTCTGCAGCTCGAACTCTGCCGCCGTCGCCTTGTCCTCCAACGCTGCCAGCACCTTGCGCTGCGCCTCGGCCGCCTGCTCGGCCGCCTTCGCCTGCTCCAGCATCGTCTTGCGCAGCGCTTCGGTCTTCTGGTTCTCCTGATCGACCGCCAGCAGGGTCTCCAGCCGCGTCGTCAGCGTCACCTTCTGCGAGTCGTTGAGCTTGAGGTAGCCGCCCTGCAGGTCCGTCATCAACTTCAGCGCGAACTTCTGCGACTCGCTCAGCCGGTCTGTCGATTCAGCCTCCGCCGCCAGCGACGACGTCCGCTCGTCAATGCCCTTCAGCAGCGACGAGAAAAGATCTGATTTTGTCGCGGCTTTTCTACTGTGTACCCCGGATTCCAGCGTCGCCGCCGCAGCGTCGGTGTTTGCGACCGGAGGCAGCATTCCATTTCCGGAATAATCTCCTTTCTCAAACAGCCGGCGAGCGCGGGCGGCATATAAATCGGTCGGCAGTTTATTAGCCAACTTGCGTGCATCAAGATCAGCAAAAAATGCCTGATTCTCTGCTTTGAGCGCAGCGTAAGCCTGTTTCTTTTCATCGAGAGATCCTTTGGCGGCAATCGCTCCCAAGGCACCGACGGTCTCGATGTTTTTCCCAATTCGTTCAAACGGGATGGACACTTCCACCAGGAGGAACTTGAGCAAGGTCAGTTCGTCCATAACGTGCGCCGTCGCCATGACAACGCTCTTGCTCCAATCAGCCAGCGTTCCGTCTTTAGAAAACCGCTCAAATGTGGGCAACAGATCTTCATTGACTGCCTTGACCAGCGGATACACGCCTTCGGTGGCCGCCTGCTTGAAGTTGACCCCAATCAACGTCAGGCGATCATTCGCCTTCTGCGCCTCCGGCGACAGCTTCTCCAGCGCCGCGCCGTAGCCGTCCGTCGCTTCCTTGATCTCAAGCAGCGCCTTGCTGCCCATCACCAGCGTCGGCAGCAGTTGCTGGCCGATGCCGCGCCCGAACAACTTGGTCGCCAGGTCCAGCCGCGCCACCGGATCCGTCATGCCGGCGAACAGGTCGGAAAGCTGCAGGAATGCCTTGTTCGTGTCCTTCGTGTCGATGCCAGCCTGGCGCAGCGCCGCACCGTGCTCCACCATGTGCTTCGACAACATGCGCGTTCCGGCCGCCATCGATTCGAGGGTCGCGCCGTTCATCTCGGCGGCCGTCTTCCAGTACGTCAGGTCCTTGATCGACATGGCCATGCGAACGGACATCTCGTCCATCGAATCGGCCAGATTGACCTGCTCCTTCCACAGTCCGATGGTCTGCTGCGCCATCTCGCCGATGGCGCCGATGGCGACCTGCGTCGCCGCCGCAAATACCCCGATCGTCGCCCCCAGCCCGGCCATGCTGGTCTTGACCGAATTGATCCCCTCGCCGGTCTGGTCTTCGGCAGTGATGATGACCCGGGTATTACTCACGCCTGCGCTCCCATCGCCGCAGCACTTCGGCCTCCATGATTCGCAGGCCCTCGAAGCGCCCTGGCCTCAGGCGCACGCCCAGCGCCTGCGCCACCACCGGCAAGGCCGAGTAATCCAGCCCGTAGGCCCCGTTCATGCCCATGCGCCACTGCGTGCCCATGCCGATGAACAGACGCACGGTTTTTACATTGCAGGGCAGGATGTGGATCGCGGCGTCCAACTCGCATGGCGTGTCCCGTTGCAGTCCGAAGGCCGCCAGCGCGGCATCGGTATCGTCTTCCCCCGCCGCGCCGGAAAGCTCCCGCGCGACGGCCCTTAGTTTTTTGCCTTCGACTCCAGCAGCTCGCGGCGGAAGACATTGAACAGCTCCCGCTCCGAAGTCGGGTAGTTGTCCAGCATTTCCTCCAGCGCCGCCGGGCTGTAAGCCTCCTCGTAGTCGCTCCAGCCGACCATGACTTCGGTCAGACATTCCAGCGGCGTCTTCTTGCTCAGATCAGCCGCCCAGGCCGCCATCTGCTTGCGCGTGAAATAGCGGTACTCGACCTTGATGATCTCGACGCCGCCTCCGGCAATCGAAATTTCGACATCCGCCTTGAACGTGGCTTTGGGTTGTTTGGCCAGCATGGCGGCTCCTTACAGCGCAACGAGCTTCAGCTCGTCGTTGCCGGAAGACGGCAGGAATCGCAAATCGAAACCGATGATGCGGCGACCGTTCTGATCCTCCTTGCGCGGGTTGATCATCTGCACCGCCGGCGCATACACCAGCATCTTGTAGCCGGCCGTCGTCCCATGCACCAAGCCCAAGCTCTGCGTCGTCGCCGCCAGCACCGAAGCCATGAACGTCACCTCGTTCGCCGCTGTCAGGTCAAAGGCGATCTTTCCCGTCGCATCGCGATTGGTGATCTCCACCGTCTGCCCGGAAGCTGCGGCCGTGCCCAGCAGGTCGATGTAATTCACATCGTTGCCAAGGTCGATTTCAAGCCCGTTGGTGATGTACTCCGTGCCAGACGACAGCGCACCGATCGCGTAGGTGCAGCCCAGCGTCACGGCGCCGGTGTTGGCATCCGTCATCACCAGCGGCGTCTTGAACGCCGTCAAGGTCGGCGTCGGATTCGACACCGCCGTCACCCCGCCATCCAGGCCGACAAAACGGAAGCGATACACTGGCCGCTCACCGATGCCCAGCGCCAGGCTGACATTGCCGCGCGCGCCCAGCAGCTTGTGCAACACACCGTCGTCGTGGTAATAAATCGTCAGGCTCTTGAACGCCGCGTAATCGGTCGCCAGCGCATATTCCACACGGCTGCCCGCCGTGCCGGATCCTGCCTGATAACCGCAGGCCTGCAGCAGCGCATCCCAGGCCGGAACCGTCGGCGTCGTCATGCTGCCCGATGATTGAAACTCGACATCGAACGAACATTCGACAGACCGGCTGCCGATCAGATGCTCCGATCCGCCGAAGTACGGCCGGATCAGGTTGCGCGGCACGTTGTTGGCGTTCAGCGGATTGACCGTCAGGTTGCTCACCAGCACGGCATTCGCCGCGCCGGTCGGTGTCGGGTCGGTACCGTAGGTCGTTTCGATCTTGGCGAGAATCGCCGAATTGCGGACATAGCGAGGCATGATTTATTTCTCCTTGGTGAGCACAGCCGGGGCCGGGGCGGGTTCGGCGGGCTTGTCAGGTGTGGCCGCGGCCACGCTTGGCGTGACAGCGATCCACTGATGGGTTTTCTCGTCGTATATCGCGCCGTCCTGCGGCGTCTGTTTGCTGCTCATGGCTCAGGTCTCCAGGTTGTTTTCTGCGGTGCGATAACCCACGCGATACGCCAGCCGCCGCGCCGCGCAATCGCCCAGGTCAAAATCCCAAGTGCCTCCCAGCCGCCGCACCAGGTCGCCGTAGCCGGCGAAGCCGGAAGCCATCATCGCGGCGTGAATCGCGGCCTCGTAAGGGTCTGCCGCGGCCTCGGGGTTCTCTGAATTGGCCAGCAGGACATCGATCTCGATGACAACGTTCTGATCTAGCACCCCCAGCGGAGACGGATTCTCGTCTGGCTTGTCTTCTCCAGAAATCACCACCAGCGCCGGCAGGTTCTCCGACTCCAGCGCGTAATCCAGATTGCGCCACAACGTCAGCCGCGTCGCCGACTCCAGCGCCGTTGCCACCGCATCCACCACCTGCAGGCGAACGGTCGTCATGCCGACACCTTTCTCACGCGAAACCGCCGCGCCGTCGCATCCTTGAAATTGCCGCCGTCTCGCACCTTGAAAAATGCGCCGCCGATCTCAAGTTGATCGCCGTTGGTCAGCAGTGGGCAATAGGCCGTCTCGAAAGTAACGACCGGCTCATCGGCGGTCACCATTCCGAAACGCACCTCGCTCTGCGCATCCTGGTACAGCGCCTTGAAGGTCACGGCCGCCGCGGCACTCCCGGCCGAGGTCCAGGTCACATCGACCATGAACCCCGACCGCTCGAACGAGCGCAGGAACTCCGCGGCGGTTTTGCCGGCCATTGCTCAACGCTTATCAGGTGCGCTTCGCCGACTGCAGCATCGCCGGCCGGGTGCACATGAATAGCGGGTACGAATACACCTCCAGATCGACGAAGGCATTGCGCTTTTCGTCCGGGATGACCATGCCATACACCGGCAGACCCGGCGTATTGACGTAATCGAAGGTCTCGGCCGGGCTGTAGGCCACCTGGAAAACGCCGTTGCCATTCACCGGGAAGAACTTCGCCTTGTCAGTGCCAACAGCCACCGTCGAGCCGTCGTCCGTACCGCGGTAATTGATCCAGGTGATGCCGCCGTAGTTGAACGTCTCGTAGGCCAGCCCGTCGCGCAATTGGCGCGCTTCCTGAGTGTTCAGGTAGGTCTGACGCACTTCCGTATGTGCGGTCAGATCGTCCCAGAAGGCATCGCCGCACAAGGCCATGACGTAGGTACGGCCCGGAATCCAGCCACCCGAAGCCGCCTTCTGCATCTGACGCACCACCTGGGTGCACTTTTTGCGCACCGCGCCCGAAGCCGGCGACGCCGCATCGAGGTCGAAATCGATCTCGCTCGCCGCGCTGATGCCGAACTCGTCGTAGAAGTTGTAGATCACCGACGCGTCAGCATCGGTCACGATGCCCTGGATCGCGCCCAGCGCCATGTTCTCCCAGGTGAGCTCGACGTCACGCATCAGGCCGGTCGGCCCGTTCATGCGCTGATTGACTTCATCCACCACCTGCATCAGCTCGGTTTCCGAGCCGAAGGCGCGGATGCTCTGGATCTCGTCGGCGCGCAGGCTGTCATGCTTGGCGATGCGGCGAGTGCGAAAGTCGCGAATCTTGCGCTTCTCGCGATCCGCCTCGGCCAGCGGCGCGCCGCGCTCGGATGTCTGGATCAGCGACAGCGTGCCGTTCTTCTCTTCCACCGACACGCCGACGGTACGCACCGGCTTCGGCGTGAAGAGCTTGAGCCCGGTGATCAGGCCCGGCTGAAAAGGCACATTGTTCAGCGCCTCGGTGATCGAAACCATCCCGAACGCGGACGACTTGAAGATGTCAAGAGTTGCCATGGTGTGATCTCCTTAACGGGCGACGATGTTCTTCGCCACCAGATCGGCCAGGCCGTTCGTCTTGTCGGTAGCGTCGTTGGTGGCAGCCCACTGCAGGGCCGAGTTCTTGACTTCCGCGTTGCGGAAGATGACGGTGCATGCCTTGTCGGCGGTGGTCGCGTCGACCTCGTCGTAGGCGATCGCCGCGGCGACTTCCGTGCCGTCGGTGTTGTCGTCGTCGTAGGGCGCATACTTGCCGTCGCCCGCCGCCACCGTGATCGTGAAACCGTCGCCGGCCACGAAATCGGTACTGCCGTCCGCCAGCGTGAAGGCCAGCCCGCCGGCCGAGAACGCCGCCGCCACATCGCCCTGCCCGACGAACTTGCCGTCCGGATCCTCGACGATGAAATTGCCGACGTTGGTCCCGGGCGAAACGATGGTCAGCTTGTAGTCGCCCACCTTAGCCCCGGCACTGACCGTGATCGCGCCCATCGCGCCGTTGCCGGTGTTGCCGGAGTAGGCCGCCGAGGAAGCCGCCGACGCCGTAACGGTGGTGGAGGATGCCGTCTGCGAAGTATCCACCGTGTAAGTGCCGGTACCGCCGATACCGGTGCCAAGCGCCGTGATCTTGGTACCGGCCGTGATGCCGGAGCCGCTGATCGTCTGCCCCACCGACAACTTTCCGGAGGTCACCGCCGTCACGGTCAGCACCGTGGTGGCGATCGATCCGGTCACCACCGCGGCGGCTTCGGCATGGGTGCGCTTGCCCAGCACCATGCCGGCCGTAACGACACCGGACCCGGCGGCAACAGTGCCGGCCTCGCGCGACAAGGTGCCAGGTGCCTCGGAAATGAGGAATTCCCCGGCGTGCGTGCCTTCAGTAAGCGTAGTCATGTTCGTGTTCTCCTGTGAATGCCGCGCTTACTTGACCGCACGCAACTTGGCGTTGCTGCGGTTCCACACGGCGGCGGCTTCCGCCTGCGGATTCGGATCGCCGGCGGCAGCCGCTTCGCTGCCCACGGCCGGATTGGTCAGCTTCGCCATGCCGGCGGCCAGCGCGCTGGCCTGCCCGGCGGCTTCGGCCGCTTCGACGGCCGAGGCCGCCAGCATTGCCTTGGCGTCATCGACGCCCATCGCCGTGTTGAAAGCCAGGTGCGCGGCCAGCTTGCTGCGCCCCTTCGCTTCGTCGCAGGTCTGGATGTCACGGATGCGCGCCTGCATCTGCGTGGCGCCGGAGGCTTGCGCCGCAGCGACGTGTGCGGCCAGTTGCTCGGCAGTCACGGCTTCCGCCGCCGCCGCTTGAGCTTGATTGCTCATGGTTGCGACTCCTTTCGGGAGGTTGGTGCGGACGCCTTTGCCAGGATGGCCGCCGTTGGAATTCCCCGTCGGCTTCGAGACCGAATTGACTTCGTCCTCGAACGCCTTCAGGGTTTCTTGAAAACTCATGATCGAATCCACCAGGCCGGCATCGATTGCCGCCTGCCCCGTCAGCACGCCCGCATCCAGCGCGCGCACCGCCGCCGGATCGAGGTTCCGCATCTGCGCCACGTAGGAAACAAAGTGATCGTTCAGGCCATCCACCATCGCCTGCATCTCGGCCCGGGCCGGATCGGACAGCGGCTCATGCGGCGTGCCGTAGTTCTTTTTCGCGCCGGCGTGAATCGCCGTGTAGGTGATGCCCGCCTTCTCGTTCGCCTTCGAACGGTCCTGATGCAGCGCAATCACGCCGACAGACCCGACGCGTCCGGTCTTCGTCATCGTCACGCGATCGGCCGCGCACGCCAGCAGGTAGCCGCCCGACAGCGCCTTCTCATTCACGCTGGCCCAGACCGGCTTTTTGCCAGCGCGGATTTTTTCGCCCAGCGCGAACGCGCCATCGGCCTGCCCGCCGTTCGAATCGTCTTCCAGCAGGATGCCCTTGACATCCGGGTCGGCATCGGCGGCATCGAACTGCCGCTCTATTTCCGTGTAGCTCGTCAGCCCCGACATTGCATCCATCTGCGAGCCGCGATGCACCATCGTGCCGATGATCGGCAGCACCGCCACACCCGCCTCCGTCACCGTGTAAGGCTTGCCCGCAAAGCGCGGCGCGGCATACGCCGCCGCCATCGGTGCCGGCCGATCGCCTTCGGTCAGCGCCGTCGGGTTGCCGCTTGCATACGCGCGAAATACCGACTCGATCACCGCCGCCTTCTCGGGATCGAGTAGCAGCGGGATGCCGTAAAGCTGGGTGGCGATCAGGGGATAGCGCATGATTCGCACTGTGCGGGCCAGGCTGTCCCGTTTTTAAGGAAAGAACCGGACACCACGCCTCACGCCGCTGCCGGCGCTGGTTTCGGCGCAGGCTTGCCGTCAGTCTTGGTGCCACCCGTCGTCTCGCCAGGCTTCACCGGCGCTTCCTTGTCGCTCGGGTAATCGCGCGCATTGGCCGGCGTCACCGGCACCTCGGGCAGCAGCCCGAGTTCCTTCATCTTCGCCTTCTCCGCCGCGCGCTGTTCCAGCACTTCTTCCCAGTCCTGGCCCTGCTCGGCGCACTCGGCTTCCAGCGTCGAAAGGTTCGCATCCATGCGAATCTTCGCCGCGTCGGCTTCCTTCACCGGATCGATCCAGCCGCGCCCGGGGCCGACCCAGCGGCAGCGGCAATACGCCGCCATGTTCTCGTAAAAGTCCGGCGCCTCCACCAACCCCAGATTCACCGCCTCTTCCAGCCACAGCTCGAACACCGGCCGCGCCCAGTAGGTCGAAATCCACTGCCGGCGCCCGCGAAAGAATCGCCAGGCCTCGATCAGCGCCGCTCGCGCCGACGAATAGTTCGTCCGCGAAAAATCCTTCATCAGCAGCTCGTAGGGGATGTTCAGTCCCGTCGCGATATGCCGGAAAATCGAGGTCACGAACGGATCGAAGGATCCGGACGGCCGCTGCGGCGAGAACCCCGCCAGCTTCTCGCCCAGCCCGAGCGGGATGATCTGGCCATCCTCCATCGTGATCGTCGAAAGCCCGCGCTCCGTCAGCGCGTCCGCGTATTCCGATCGCGCATCCTCGGAAGACGACAGCAGCTCCGCCACCGCCTCCGGCGACAGATTTGATTCCGTCAGCATCGCCACCTTGGCATTCACCACGGCGGCCTTCAGCTCTGCATCCGTGAAATCGCGCAGCACCTTGAACTGCCGCATCACCGATGCCAGCGACGGCTTACCCCGGCTCTGCCCCGCGCGCTCGCGGTCATGCACATGGATCACCCGGCGCCGGCCCCAATCGGTGAATGCCGGCACATATTCCCAGGTCAGCAAGTCCGCCGCCGACGCCATGCCGCGCTCGCCCGGGTGCGCGCGGCGAATGTGGTAGCCCTGCGGCGCCCCGTATTCATCGATCGCGATACCCTCGCGCAGCCGTGGCCCATTCGTGCGCCCCATCGGGTTCGACAGCCGTTCCGGCTCGATCACCTGCAAGCGCAAGTTGAATCGCACGCCGGGGCGCGGCAGCCACAGCGGAAGCGCCAGGCCCTCGCCGTTCAGCCAGCCCGAGCGGAACACCTGAATCGTCAGCCCGGTAAAGTCCAGCGAGCGCCCCGCATCGCAATCCATCGCCTCGGACCATGTGCGCCACAGGCTCTCGACGCCCGTGCTCCACTCCTCGGCCCATTCCTTGGATTTGCCCAGCAGCCGGTAATCCGGCGTCGATACCAGGCGCAGCCCGACGCCGATGACGTTGTCCGTCACCGTCTGCAGCGCGCCTTCGGCCACCCCGGAATTGCGTGTCAGGTCGCGCGAGCGCGCCGCCATCGTCTGCCGCTCGGGCAGCAGGTCGGCATCGGCCGATTGCACCAGCGGCTGCCAGCGCCGCATGTCCGGATGATCAAGCGACGCCGCCAGGTAAGCGCTGGTGTTCACGCCTTTACCCTCCCCTTCAAGGGGAGGGCCAGGGAGGGGATGGGGCAAGCAGCCGCCAGCATCACAACGTCACCGTCATGGCCCGACGCCGCAGCCCGACGGATGTACCGCCCGCCGCCGCCACATCGCTCTTGAGCTGCGAGATATACCCCGCCAGCATCGGCGCCTGCGAGCGCGTGTAACGCACCTGCATGTCCCCCAGCCCGATGGATTCCTCCAGCGAGCCGGTCAGAAGCCGGTGATACGCGCTTTCCGCCTCGTCCAGACGGGTCTGCAAGGTAGCGAGGTCTGCCATGGGCGCACTGTGCCGCCCCACCTGTCCCGTTTTTTAGGGAAAAACGGGACACCGCCCGCAAAGTGCCACGAATGGCCCTTTAGAGCCTCACCACAACCCCGAACCACGCGCGGGAACACAACTAAAACACGTTATTTATCAATGTATTGCGATTTTCTGCAATAAATCACTTGACACGCGGCCCAATGGGCCTATTATGCGATTCATGGCCGGCCCACTTCGGGCAAGGCCGACACCCAGGAGACTGATGATGCTTGATCTCAACAACGCCCGCCGCACCGCGGCCCCCGTAATTAGCCAGTTCGCCCCGCGCGACCATCATATCGAGCGCGCCGGCCTTGGCTATGCCCGCCCCCTCACCGACGACGAAATCATGCGCACCGCCCCGGCCATCTACGCCGACGCCGCGCACGGCAGCCGCTCGGATCGCTACGCCTACATACCTACCCGCGACCTGGTCGCCGGCATGCGCGCCGAAGGCTTCATGCCGGTCAAGGTCAGTCAGGCTCAGGCTCGCGCCGAAGATCGCGCCGGCTTCGCCAAGCACCTGATCAGGTTTCGCCGCGAAGACCAGCTCGCCGCCGCCGAAGCGCGCGAAGTCGTCATCGTCAATTCGCACGACGGCAGCAGCGGCTTTCGCCTCATGGCCGGCGTCTTTCGCCTGGTCTGCGCCAATGGCTTGATCGTCGGCCAGTCCGACAACGAAATCCGCGTGCGCCACAGCGGCAACGCCGTCGGCCAGGTCATCGAAGGCGCCTACAGCATCGTCAAGGACTTCGACCGCGTCACCGAACAGATCGAGACGATGAAGGCCCTCGAACTCAAGCCCGAGCATCGCCTCGCCTTCGGCCGCGCCGCCCTCGCCCTGCGCTTCGACGACCCGGAACACTGCGGCATCAAGCCCGACCAGATCATCAGACCCCTGCGCCAGGAAGACCGGCGCGCCGACCTCTGGACCACCTTCAACGTCGCGCAAGAGCGCATCATCCGCGGCGGCCTGCGCGGCTGGCGCACCGACGCCAACGGCCGCCCGTCCCGCGCCACAACCCGCGAAGTCAAGGGCATCGATCAGAACGTCGCCCTGAATCGCGGCCTCTGGGTGCTCGCCGCCGAAATGCAGAAGCTCGCCGCCTGACCGGAACCGCCGCCATGAACGCACTCGACCACCTGCTCGCCGACATCAAAGCGGCGCACAAGGGCGAAAAGCTGCCACGGCGGCCGGCCGCCTGCCCGCAAGGGCAGGCACCGCGCCCCCGACAGGCAAAGCGCCCGGCCGCCCCCGTCAAGCGCGCCGCGAAGCTCGCCAGGCCGGCGCCTGCAACGCAACCGGCCGCCGAAGACTCGCCCATCATCGCCCGCGCGCTCGCCGTGCTGCGCGCCGAACTCGGAAAGGTCGCGCCGTGAAAGCCGTCAAGCCGACCCCCACCTCCGACCAGCTCGCCGCCGTCAAGGCCTTCGCCGGAAAGTACGGCCGCAACTGGAAAACCGCCCTGCGGTTTTCATGGGAGACCGGGAATTATCCGTTCGCACCCATGGCCAGCGAATCAGCCCTGCTGCAGCAGCTTCGCAACAACTTCGGCCCGCGCTGGCTCAATGCCTTTCGCCTGGAGAAGCAAGCATGAAAACCTTTGCCGAAGTCTTCGCCGCTCGCGGCATGGACGACTGGGACGTGCAGCAGGCCATCAAGCGCCTGCAGCAGGCGCTCAAGCGCAACCTGACCCGGCCCGACCTGCGCAGCTACCCGAACGGCGCCGATATTGCCCACTACGTCAAGACCGGCCGCACCGGCCCGGCCCTCACTGCCGCCTACGTCGCACAGTTCGATCGCGCCAACCAACTGCTGCCGCTCGCCGTGCCGCCAGCGCCGACTATTCAACCCGCGCCCCAGGTCGCCACCGCGCCCGCCGTCGCCAGGCCCACGCGCACCCGCCAATCGCCGCGCCGCAACCCTCTCGACGCGCTGCTCGGCGCCGTGCATGATGCCCACCTCGCCAGCCGCGAAGCCCTGCGCCGAGCCCGTCACCACATCGCCACCGCCTGAAAGGATCCGTCATGAAACAAAAATACCTTGACCGCTGCGCCGCCCGCGCCGCCGCCGTCGAAAAACTGGAAGACGGCACCCTGGTTGTGCCATCGGTCGCCGCCTGCCCGAACCGCACCACCGGTGCCTGGATGCAGTTTCTCGGCCTCGGCCTCGAATCCAAGCTGATGATTCGCTCGCCAGAACCCGGCCGCTGCTGGATCAAGCACCCCGGCAATTCATCCACCACTGCCTACGGCTGATCGCCATGACCTGGACCATCGACCTCGACGCCGCCACCGCCACCAACGACAGCGGCATCGTCATCAAATTCGCGCCCGTGCCCGGCGAACCGGGTGCCTTCGACGGCATCCCGGTCGGCCTGCCGGATGCGCTGCGCAAAGCCGCCCCCACGGCCCTCGCCCGCCTCATGCGCGAAGCCGGCGAAGCCTATATCGCGGCCCGCGCCGCACGCCACTAGGAGACTGCCATGACCACTTTCACCATTCCGCAAAAGATGTCCAACTCCGGCAGCATCCACGACATCGCCAGCGACATGTTCGACCGCGACATCGTTTTCGCGCCAGGCTGCAAATTCGCCGTGGTGCTCGCCAGCTACTACGGCGGCAAGGGCTACACCACGCACCGCACCCAGGATGCGGCCATCGCCGCCAGCCGGCGCCAGGCCGACTACTCACACTGCATCATCGATACCGAAGGCTACGAGATGGAGATCATCCCGCACGACACGCCATACCTGAAGCGCAAGTCGCACTATTAATCGTGCTCTACCTCGTGCGCACCGCCAACCCCGCCGGCTACCTCTCTCGCGGCAAGATCGTGCAGCGCCGCGACAACGCCACCCCCTACACCTCGCCATCGGCCGCCGCCCGCGCCATCGCACAAGCTCAAGCCGCCGGCATCACCGCCCGCCTGACGGCCGTCGCCGTCAAGCCCGTCAAAAGGACATCGCCATGACCACTGTTCCATCACCCATTCACATGCTCAACGGCGCGGTACAAGACATTGACGCCGCGATCAACAACCTGACCCATGCGCTGGAGCTTTGCGGCAACAACGCCCTGCTCGCCATGGTCATAATCGACACCATCGGCCCCGCCCGCGAACTGCACGACCGCATTGCCATGATCGCCGATCGCGCCAGGGACTCGCGCCAGTGATCCCCACCTACTCCCCCGACGCCCTGCGCGCCGTGCTCGCCCGCCACGCCCTCACCGGCAGCGCCGCCGGCCGCCTGCTCGCTGTCGATTCGCGCACCATACGCAAATGGACCGCCGCCGCCAGCATCAACAACCACCGCGACATGCCCGAATCCGCCTGGTGGCTGCTGCTCATCCTCACCGGCGACATCACCGTCGACGACCTCAAAACCCACCTGCAGATCGGAGCCGCCGAATGAAAACCCTTGCCGTGCGCCAGCCGTGGGTCAGCCTCATCGCCGAAGGCGACAAGACCATCGAGGTGCGCTCATGGCGCACCGCCCACCGCGGCCCGCTGCTCTTCGTCGCCTCGGGCAAGCCCTTGCAGGTCGATTGCGACGGTGAAATCTACACCCTGCCCGCCGGCATTCAGGTCTGCATCGCCGACGTCACCGGCTGCCGCCCGTTTCTGCGCGCGGACATCGATGCCGCCTGCTTTCACGCCGACGAATACGACACCGGCCTCTGGGCCTGGACGCTGGCCAACGTGCGCCAGGTAGCCCCGACGCCGCACAAAGGCCGCCTGCGCCTCTACGAAACCCCCGACAACCAGATCACGCCGGCCTAGTCGCCCGGGTTACCCGAATCGCCAGGCACCACCCCCAGCACCGCATCAGCGCTGACAAACCGCTCGTAGTTCGGCACGCCCAGCCGCTTCAGCACCTCGTCTTTCTCGGCCTGGTCGCGCGCCACCACCACGAAGTAGAAATCGCCGCTCTGCGCGTCTTTCAGCGCCTCGGTCGATTCCTTCCGGTGCGCCTTGATCTCGTCCAGCTTGCCCTTCGTCTTCTTCGCCTCGGCATCATCGACAAACAACTCGGAAAACCGCGCATCGCCGTCGAACAGGTAATCCACGTCCATCTTGCTGAACCCCATGTCGGCGAAGTCGATGCCGAAATCAAGGTTCAGCGCCGCCAGCAGCTCGGTATCGAAGTCGCCCTGGCTCGCCGGATTGTTCAGGAAGGCCAGCATCGCCAGTTCTTCAGCTTCGGCCAGATTCACCGCCAGCACGTCGATCTGGTAATCGTTCGACGGGCTTGCCTCACCCGGCGCCGCCTCGTACTTTTCCAGCTCATCCAGAATCGACAGCCGCTGATGCCCGCCCACCACATAGCCCGTGGCCCGGTTCCAAATAATCGTATCCAGCAGCCCGCCGGCCTTGATGTTCTTCTTCAACTTGCGCCGCGCCTCGGGCGCAATCTGGCGCGGGTTCTTCGGATGCGGCACCAGCTCATGCCGCCACACCCGTACCGCCTCGAACTTCTGGTACTTCGTCAGATTCTCGCTTGCCATGACCTACCCTCCGTAATCGCCGTCCCGCCAGCGCCGACTTCTACCGCCTCGCCGGCCTCGATCAATGCCCGTTCATGGTTCGCCACGCTCGCCTCGACGAACGGAAACCACTGCCGCAACCGCTCGAAGTCGGCCGGGTAATGTCGCCGCAGCAGGTACATTTCCTCCGGCATCATCGAACGGAACGAATGCCCCAGGAACTTCGCCTCGGGCGCCACCTTCAGCTTGTGCCGCTTGATGTAGCTCATCACGTCGGCCTTGCGAAAATGCGCCACCGGATACACCCGCCCGCGCTTCGCATCGATGCTGCCGCTCTGCTTCATCATCGCCCGCCGCACGATGCTGTCGGCCTGCCGCTCGCCCGCCGCAATCCACCAGATGCCCGTTTCGATGCGCAAGTGATGGTAGATGTCGCGCACGCTCACCATCGGCACCTTCAAATCCATCTTGCGCAGCGAGCCCATCGCCAGCCATTCCGACAGCATGAAATGCGGCACCCGCCGGATCGTGATGCCATAGCGCGCCTCGGCCCAGCGCAGCATCGCTTCCTGAAACGACAGCCCCGGCACCAGGTACATGTGGAACACCTCGACGCGTTTGAAGTAGCGCATGCACAGGTCCAGCGTCACCACCGAATCCTTGCCGCCAGAGAAAGCGACCAGCACGGATCCGTTGATCCGGCTGGCCGCCTTGATCGGCTCGAACAACAGCCGGGACACGACTTATCCGCCCTTGCCGCCGAGACTAGCGCCTCTCGATCGCGATGCCTTTTCCTCTTTCCTCGCCATCGACAAAAGAGCTTTTCTCAGCTCGCCGTATCCAGCCTTGTTTGCCCTGGCTTGAGCCCCTTTGGCATAGACATTTCGCATGGCACTCTTGGCCATATCACTCACCTCCTTTCACAATGCGAATGCACACCCTAGCCGCCCTTGCCGCCGACGCTTGCGCGCCGCGCAAAATTGGCCGCCTGCTTGCGCGTCACATTCCGCGCACGCGCCGCAATGCTACGGCGCGACAAACCCGTCGCCTTCTTTGCCATGGTCCTCACCTCCTTCCCGCTCCAGTTGAGCAATCCCCATTCTCGCCATCGGCTGTCCCGTTCGTTACTGGAACATCGGACACCACCACCGCCGCGCACGACTTCGACACCCGATGCTTTTTCGCAATCGCCCGGATGCTCATTCCCGCCGCGCGATCAACGCACATCGCCACATTCCTCTCCACCAGCCGCGCCGCCGTGCCCTTGCCCATGTAAATCTGCTCGCCGCCCATCTCGGCCCGCATCGCCCGCATCACCTGATCCGTCACCTGCTGTCGCATTTGCTCCATGTAGGCCAGCATCAGCCGGGTCTGCGCTGTAATCGCCGCCTCCACGATGCGCAACACCGGATCGTCAGTAGAACCCGCCATCCCCACCCCTCCCGCCCTGTTGCGCCCCGCGCTTCTCGGATTTCTTCGCCGGCTCCGCCTTCGGCTTCGCCACCACCGCCGGCACCGTGCCATCCTCCTGCAGCGCCGGCTCCAGAATCGCCGCCAGCGCCGCCCATTCCTTGCGCGTCTTGCGCGCCACCGCCACCTGCGGATGGTGCGCGGCGAACCACGCATAGCCCCAGGTATCCAGCGGCTCATTGCGCCGCCCGGCCTTCTTCACCCAGCGGTTGCGCGAGGGGTCGAACGTCTCGGCCAGCAGCCCGGCATAGAACGTGTCTTCCAGTTCCGCATGAAACCGCACCCGCTGCGCCTCGGCCGCCAGTTCGCCATCGGCCACCAGGTTTTTCATGAGATAGCTCTTGGCCACGTCGGTGCCCACGTCCCACGTCCGCGCCCCGCCGGTCAGCTTCTTGCCCAGCCGGTTGATGTCGGTCGGCTTCGGCCCGCCCGGCATGATCGTCCGGCTCGCCCGGTTCATCCCCTTCACCGCCATCGTCCGCTTCGCCTTGTTCTGCGTCGCGAACCAGCGCACGTCGTCGGTATGGTGCCCACCCTCGTCGATCGCCGTCGCCTCGATCAGCAGTTCCCGCCCGCGCGCATTCACATACGGCCGGTTCAGCACCTGCGCCAGCGTCTCCCACACCGCGTCATGCGCCGGGTTGCCGGGGATCACCAGGTAATCGATGGTCCAGTGGATCAGCCCGCGCTCGGCCCCACCGTGCCCGAGCATCGGCCCATGCCCCAGCACATGCACCTCCAGCCGGTCGTCCTGCGTATCCACCCCGCAGGTCAAGAGCAGACAGCCCAGCGGAATCTCCCGCGCCTTCTGCGGCCCGGCGCGTTCCGACAGATGCTTCGGCTTCACCGCATGCGAGCGGTCTTCCCAGGTCTCGGCCAGCTCGGTGTTGATGAAGGTCTTCAACGCGACAGGATCCTTCTGCGCGTCCAGCCACTCCTGCGCCAGCTCCAGCCACGTCTTGCCCAGCCCGATCGGCGCATACAGCCCGTTGATGTGATAGCCGCGCGTCTTCACCTCGGGCCGCGCCGCCACCCAGCGCCCACGCGCCAGCATCTCCGGCTTGTGGTGTTCCTCGATCACGCAGCCATTGGCCGGGCACACGTACCAGGCGTTCGTCACCGTGCCCGATGTCACGCAATGGTCCGGCCATTTCAGATGCTTCCACTCCAGCACCTGAAATTCGCCGCAATGCGGGCAGGGCACGTGGTAGCGCCGCTGGTCGCTCTTGTCGTATTCCGCCTCGATATGCGACGCTTCCTTGATCGTCGGCGTGCTGATCAGCAGCATCTTGTAGCGCGGAAACGCCTTGCAGCGGTTGCGCGCCAGCGCCACCGGATGCCCCTCCGCCCCGACTTCCTCGGGAAAGCGGTCCGCATCGTCCAGAATCACGTAACGCGCCGACACCTGCGCATAGCTGTTCGGCGAATTGCCGCCCGCGAGGAACAGCACCCCGCCGGGGAAATCCTTGTTGTCCCGGCTGTTGCTGGCGTCGCGCTCGCGCTTGGCGTCGAACAGCTCGGCAATGATCGGCGTTTCCAGCAGCAGCGGATTCAACTTCTGCCCAATCCACTTGTCGCGGTTCTCCAGCGTCGGCAGCAACACCATGATCGGCGCCGGCGCATGCTGCATCACGTAGCCGATCCAGTTCAGGCAGGCTTCCGTCACCCCCACCTGCGCCGGCTTCATCACCACGATGCGCCGCACGTCCGACTGCACCGACAGGCAATCCATGATCTCGCGCAACATCGGGTTACGCTCCGTCTTCCACTTCCCCGGCTCCGCCGAGCCCTTCTGCGACAGCCAGCGGTACTGGTCCGCCCAGGTCGATACCGTCAGATGCGGCCGCGGTGCGGCAGAGCGCGCCAGCCGCTCCAGGTACGCCACCCCACCATGCGCCACCAGCGCATCCACCGCCGACCCCGGCTCTCCGGCCATGGCCCGGGCCATCTCGTGCGCCTGCGCCGACACATACGCCAGCCCCTCATGCACCACCGCCGCCAGCCGCGCATGGATTGCATCCTGCGACTCCAGCGCCGCCATCTCCGCCGGCAAGCTGACGCGCCAGGCCTGCACCATCTCGCCAATGCACGCCCGCATCGCCCGCATCGCCGCCTCGGACTTGTCCGCGTCCGCCAGTTCCCGCGCCAACGCCTCGGCCCCCGCCCGCGCCTCCTCGGCTTCCGCGCGCAGCTTCTTCGCGCGATCCACCGAGAATCGCGCGGCAAGACGTTCGTCGAGAGTTTCCGGAGCGTTCATCTCAGAACGGCGGGAACCGGCTCATCAGGTTCCACAGCATCTTTCCGTAGGGCTCCGCCTTCCGGCGCAGGGTGGCATAGCGCTTCAGGTTTCCCGCGCATCGCGCCGATCGCGCCCGCCGCATGATTTCAGCGTGGCGCTTATGGAGCTCGTCGCCGAATTCCTCAAGTTCGCGCGCTATCTCCTCGCGCGGCATATCGTCGAAGATCGTTACCCAGGTCATACCGCCTCCGTCTCCCGCATCGCCGCAATGTTCTTCGCCAGGTGCCCGGCCATCGTCGCCTCCACGTCATCCAGCAACTCGCCCAGGATCGCCGCCGCCTTCACCGCGTCGCGCACCGGCGCCAGCCGCGGCGCGGCTTGGTCGGGCAGGTTCTCCAGCAGGCTGCGCAGGCTGGCGCCGTCGTTGCCGGCGCTCTTCCTGATCGTCGCCATGTCCGCCAGCCGGCCCTGCAGCCGCGCCACCCGGATCACCGCCCGGCGCGACTCGAAGTGCATCTTCGCCGTGCGCGCCTTGCGGAATACCTCGGCCGCCTGGATCACCGGCCCGGCTTCCGGTTCTTCGTCGTCGCCTTCCCGACCTCCAGAATCGGCCCCTGGCGCCGTTTTCACATTCCCGCCAGACTCTTCACCTTCACGCGTGGCGATTACGCCAGCCACGCCGGCCCCCGATGCCTCTGCCAGCCGTTTCGCGTCCCGCGCCTTCGCATGACGCTGCCGCACGTCGTCCCGATTCGGATCCTTGGTCGCCTCCATCCGCGCCAGCGACGCTTCGACCTCGACCTGGCCGTCGACCACCACGATGCGCCCCTCGTCCTTCAGCTTCGTCACGTAGCTGGGCGCCACACCCAGCCGCCGCGCAAAGGCGGACTTGCTTTCGCGACTCATCCCGCTTTCCTTTTTTTAAGGTCATGTAAGAGGGGATAAGGCGCGCGCGACGCGAGCGCACGCTGGCGCACGGGTAGGCGCACGGGTATAGCGCCCGCAAACCCGCGTAACGCACGGGCGCACGGGTGCGCACGGGTAGGACGCGCACACATACGCAAGGCAATGGGCGCGCGCGTAGTCGGGTATATTGTGTAGTCCATGATGTGCTCACGTGACACGCCCGCAATACCCGTGCGCCCGTGCGCTCCCAGCGTTGGAGCGGGTTTTACCCGTGCGCCTACCCGTGCGCTACCCCGTGCGCCCGTGCGTTTCATGGTTCCACCTTCAGCGCCGAGCGAAACTCGAAAAAACACGGCGTCAGCCAGTCGGTCATGTCTTGCCCCACCGCCCGCCGGTAATCCTTCCCCCCGGTATCCACCACCCCAGCCAGCAACCCATCGGGCGGAATCACCATGCGGGTGCGCTTCTTGTGCCGGTGGCCCATGGCATCCTCGGCATGGATGTCCTTGTGCCCCTTGAACCACCCCGGCAGCTTGACGATATGCCCGGCGAACTGGTTCTCCGGCCGCGGCATGCGCTCGCCGTTGGCGCGGCAGTAGTACAGATAGGCGCGGTACAGGTCACCGCTGCCGCAAGGGCAGAAGGGCACGTCCAGGTCGCCGGCCTGCCAGTCGATCAGGAAGCGATCCACGCTATCGCGGCTGATGTCGATCAACTCGCGCTTGGCCTCGGTCATCGGCGGCCGCGTCCATGGCTTGAAGTCACCCAGCTCGACCTCGTGCAGCAGATGCCAGTGCAGCGCCGCCACGCCGCCATTCTCGATCTCGGCCGACAGCTCGTCGTAGAACTCTTTCCCCACCGGCGGCGGGGTCCAGATCACGCAATAGCGCCGGTCGTCGTTTTCCAGCACCAGCGGCTGCTTCTCGTTGGACAGGAACACGATCTGCATGTGGTTGCGCTCGCGGTGCGCCGCGACGTTTTTCGGATTCACGCGCACCCATTCCCCGGTAACGAAGTTTTTTAGCCGGTTCTTGATGTGGTACATCTCGGCCCGCGCCACGATCTCGTCGGCCAGGATGAACAGCTTGCGCTCCTGCCAGTCGGCGTTGAACTTATCTTCCAGCGCCTCCTGGTTGAGCACCAGGCCATACTCGCCGAATATCTTGGCGTAGGTCTCGAACACCCGTCCCTTGCCACTGCCCTGCGGCCCGTGCATGATGATCGCGGTGTGCATCTTGGCGCCCGGATGCTGCAACGGATACGCCAGCCACTTCAGCACCCACTCGAACAGCTCGCGCGCCACCTTCGGCTCGCCGCCGCACTGGTATTCCAGCAACTCCAGCAGCAAGGCGCAACTGCCCTTCGCCGCCTGCGTCGGCCAGCCGTTCCAGCGGTTGCAGACCACGTTCGCATCCGTGCCGGCCGGATCGAACCCGATCTGGTCGATATACACGGCGCGCGCCCGCCAGCGCGGATGGTCCTTCAGGTCGTCTTCGCGCGTCCGCGCCGCCAGCATCTTGACGATCTTCGAGCGCTTGCAGACATTGCGCGTCACCGTGTCAAAAACATAATCCCCGGTGTCATCGTCGATAAAAATGAACCGCTCCACCGCCTCATCGAGCGTCAGAATGCTCTCTGCATCGGGGCGTGAATTTCCCCCACCCCCTTGATCAGAAGATCCCGCGCGGCCAGCGGAGGGGGGAAGCCCGTCGCCGCCCGAATTGGACGCCGCCGCCCCCGTCGCAGGGCGCCCCGACCCTGACCCATAAGCCCACTCTATCGGCATGCGCCATTCAAGCGCCGCCAGCCGCTGCTCGATCTGCGCCCGCACCGGCTGCAGGCCTTCGGCGCAATGCAGATCGTTGAAATCGGTCGGGCCCTTCTTGTCGCTTGGTCGCGCCGCGGAAAACGTCGGGATCAGCCAGGCCCCCGCCGTGGCGCCGGCCGCTTCGCGCGCCTTCGTCACCCCGGCATTGCCCTTGCCGTGCGGCTCCCCGCAATGCGTGCAGGCGGTATCCGTCACCGGCGTCACCTTCTTGCAGGCCACGCAGCGCTGCAGCCAGTCATCATCGGCGCAGTACAGCAGGTTGATGCGCTTCTTGCGCTGCTTCCAGATCAGTTCGCCGACCTTCGGCACGCCGCCGGCATCAAAGGCCACGGCGACCGGAATCCCGCTCGCCTCGAACAGGCTGCCCCCGGTGGCAAATCCCTCGCATACCAGCCCGACGTCATGCATCGCGCCGCCGATGACGTAGTGCAGGCCATCATTCATCAGCCCGCGCGGCCAGTAATCCTTGTCCTTGCCCTCGCGCGAAGCGATCAATTCTTTGTGCCGCGCCCGCGAGAAAACGAACTGCAGGCCGCGCCGCCGCCCGTGATCGTCGCACATCGGCACCACCAGCGCGCCGAGATATCGCCCGAGCTTCTGGTAATCCTCCTTGTCGGCGCCCTCAAGCATCACACCGTCAAGGCTCTCGAACAGCCGCGCGCCGTGGGCCGACTGCAACTGCTTGCGCCCCAGGTAGTCATGCTCCGCAATGTCGCCGACCTCGCGGCACTTGAGCCACACCGCATTCGCCCACGCTGCCGCCCGATCGGCCATCGCCTTGTCGGCGACCACCGCCTGGCGCCGCGATTCCTCCATGAACTTCTTGTGCGCCGCGACCTCTTCGGGCGCCACCTCGCGCGACTTGAACTTCTTCTTGCCGCAGGCTGGGCAGGTACCGGCCCGCAGCGGAATGTCCGCGCCGCAATCGGCGCACTCCTTGTTGATGTCGAGCTTGAAGCTCGTCGAGCCGTGGTCCAGCCAGTACGATCCGCCCAGCCACCAGCCGCCGTCCTTGGTCTGGAACTCGCGCAGCCGGTACGCGCCGGTCATCTTGTTCGGCTGATCGGTCGTCGCGCAGCGCACCGACTTCGTCGAACCGACATACACCTCGCCCACCAGCGCCCCGCCGTTGCCCTTCTTCACGCTGGCCAGGTCCAGCCCCGCCGAGCGCAACTGCGCCACGATGTCGCCCAGGTTGCGGTAATCCATCAGCGCCAGCCTTTCGAACCCTGCCCGCGGGCGATGAAGTCGGCCTTGCGCTGCGCCGCCGTGGAATTCGGCCCCAGCTTGCCGGCGGTAGCCATCGCAATCGCGAAGCCGCGATTCCACTCCGCCTGCCAGTGCTGCGCCAGCGCCTGCTGGGTGATCTGCTCCAGGTCGAAATAGCGCCGATACCCGGACGGCTGCCTCACGAACATCAGCACCGGCCGCACGAACGACCGCCCGCCGGATCCGTGTCGCACGCGCTGCCACACCCCGGCCGCCAGGTGCTGCATCCGCCCGCGCTTCCAGCTACCGCCGCCGAACCATTGGCCCGGACCGCGCGATACGAAGTACTCGATGCCGTTGATCACCGCCCCGCCGGATCGCCGCTGCGCCAGCTTGGTCTTTCCCTGCAGGTACTCGGCCCGACGATCCGCGCTCATGTTCTGCTTCGGATCGCGGAAGGCCTCGAAGTAGGCCAGCATCTGCATCAGAGAATCCTTGGCGATGTTCCCGTTCGCATCCAGCGGGCACCCGGCGCCAGGCACCATCGCCATGCCGCGCGGCAGGATGCCGCGCTCCTTGAATCGCCACTCGATCCCCTTCCACTCGCGTGAGCCGCCGGCGAACAAATGCCCGATGGTCTTCTGCGCGTTCAGGCCCTCGGCCACGAACTGCGCGCCCAAACTGGGGAACCGCGCATCCGTGTAGCGCCGCGCCCCCTTGCCGTCCTTCACGAACACCATCGACTCCAGCTTGGCCTTCGTCGCCGGCTTGATGAACAGCGCATCCAGCGTGTAGCGTGTCGGCATGTGCAGCTTCGCCCTGATCTGCTCCACCGTCGCCGACTGCGCATGCCCAGCCACCCCCGTCAGCGCCAGCGACGCCGCATACGGCACCTGCTCCCGCTGCAGATCGTCCATCTGCGCCTTCAACCCGTCGAGATCAACCCGCACTGTCAGCACGTCAATAGCCCTCGTCTATTGTTTTCACTATGTTTGATAGCCTTACCCTAGTTTCTGTTCGGGGTTAGCATTACCCTCACACGGGGCTGTCCGGAAAGGACCCGCCGCGCTGGCAATGCCTGTGGATAACCTGTGGATATCCTGACCGTCGCGCTCGACCGACAACAACCAATTCAATAGACACGGGGTGCGGGGTTTCGTCCTACTGCGGCAAGCCATGATCATCGCTTGCCCTTGCCGGTCAGCATCGCCTGCAGTGCCACTGCGGCGGCCATCATCTCGGTCAATTCATGCTCAAGCCGCTTCACCTCGTTGAGCGTCACCCTGCCATCCTTCATCGCGCGATCGACCTCGCGCAGGTAGTCGCCGAACTCGGCACAAGTCGTCGCCAGCGCATGCGGCAGATCATCACCATGCACATAGGGGAGTGGGGTTGCCATGAACCCGCACTCATCGGCGAAGGCGTGCAGGATATCGAAACGACCAGCAACGGCCTGCATGCGTGCTGCATCGATGATGCCGAGCTGGTAGGTTGAACCGTTCGCCGGCCCATTCGGATTGCATTTCGCCCGCAACACCGCTGGTCGCATGTGCAGCCGGTGCGCCAGCGCCTCGGCGCCACCAGGGAATTCAGCGCAGATACGGTGCGCTGCATCGATCGTGTTCATTGCTGCCTCCTGAAACTATTGATTGACTTGTAGTTATGCCGCACGCTAAGAAAAAGCGCCGAAGCGGAAACCCGCCTCGGCGCCAAGTCCGGTCACCCGGACAGGAGGGACAGCATGGAACTCGTAAAAAAGGCGGCCAGCCCATGACGAATAGAATCGAGTCTCCCAAAACAACCCCACCCGAAAGGGCTGGCCATGACACCGTTTGAACAAAACCACGAAGGCCGGCTGATGGCAATGCACCTCGTGCTGATGCGACTGCTTGCCGACTCAGCGATCGACCTCGACCGGCTGCACAGAATCCTCACCGCCGGAACCTCCGCGCAGACAGTGACCGCCGAAACACCCGAGCAGCGCGCCGGCAATGCGGCTGCTGCGGCCGCGACGGAGGAACTGGATAGCCTGTTCTCGGCTGCAAAACGCTGTCGGCGCGAATCGCCTGAACGGCCCGCTCCGTGACATCCCTTCGCATCTGGTCAATGTGCGCCATGACCTTCATTGGATCGGACTCCAGTGCATTCAAGCGCAAGAGCTCCGCTGCCGCGCGCTCCTTCTCCGGATCGATCCAGCCTCGATTGACCATCTCAAGCCGCCTTCTGCTGGCTGCTCGCCGCATCGACACTTGCCGCGAGCCCGTAAATATCGTCAAACGTAATGTCTTTGCCGCGAAGTTTCGCGGCCTCGATCAGCGCGCGGGCGCAGGCTGGCGGGAATTCCTGCTTCCCCGCCTCATAGTGGGAAACATTCGACGGAGTCTGGCCGAAAACCATTGCCAGCTCACGCTGCGTCATGCCAAGAGAGATTCGGAGTGATTTCAGGTTACACGTCATGCGACATAGTTTAGTCACACTGAACTACGGAAGTCAAGCACACCTAAACCTATCGTGTTTAGGCCGGCTGTACGATGGGCAAATGACCATCGGCGCCAGATTCCGTCAGCTACGCCTACATCTGAAGCTATCCGGCGAGCAGATCGGAGGAATCTGCGGCGTCAGCAAAGGCATGGTCTCGCAATGGGAAAGTGACTCCACCATCCCGCCAGTCGACCGTCTCATCGCCCTGGCCGGCGTGCATGAGTTCTCTATCGACTGGGTGCTGCTCAACAAAGGACAAATGATCCCGAACGGCGTTTATATCACCGACCCTAAGCTCATAGCATTTTGCGGCGCCATGGAACCCGTCGCCGAATACGTCAAGGATGCGGCCGTTGACGCCGCGCTACGGGCTAAGGAACTTGCCGCCAAAGCCAGAGAAAACGGCGGCAACAACGGAACTCACGGCTAGAATCTATCGACTTCCAATTCAACTGCGACTGGAGTTCGACGCATGAGCCTGATCAAATGCAAGGAATGCGGCAAAGAGATCAGCAACAAGGCGGATGTCTGCCCGCACTGCGGCGCCAAACCTTACAAAGCCAGCGGCTGCTTTGTTGTAGTCCTTGCGGCCCTTGCCATTTTCGGCACGATCGGCGTGATGTCTTCCAAGGGTTCGCCACCTCCAACACCGCCAGCTCCAATCGCCACAAAGGCTGAATCTTCACCCGAACCACCGAGCCCCGCCTTAACGCAAGCCCGCGCCAAGACGCACGAGATGCCCTATGAGAAATTTTGTCTTGCCCTTGGAAAGACAGTCCGCGCAACGGCCAAAAAGCCAAACGAACTTCGCGAGGCAATGATCGAGCGTGCCATGAGCAAGGGCGCCACAAGGGACATGATCGCCGGAATCGAACTTCGAGCACCGGTGTTTGGCATGGATCTCTGCGTCGTTCTCGCCACCTTCGGCTATCCGGATCGCACGAATCGCAGCGTATCACCAGGTGGTGAGCACATGCAACTGGTGTATGACCAGCGGCAGATGTACATCTACCTCGATAACAACAAGGTGACGCACTGGCAGGACTGACGGCCGACCCTGGGCGCGCCACTCGCGTTGAGGCGCACGCTCATTACGCTGGCCGCATTGCAATAGTTTTTCCGCCAGACCGCCTCCGCGCTAGACGCCGAAGACACCAAAGCACCAGCCACCTTCCGCACTGAATCGAACAGACATCTCCTGAAAGTCAGCGCTGGCAACACAGCGCCCGATAAATAGCCCGCCACTTCGCGGGCTTTTTGTTGCCTGTTTCATTCTCACAAAAAAAAGTTTAGCTGTGCTTGACTTATATAGTTTAGTGCGTCTATACTTTTCACATCACCACCGTTTCAGGAGCCTGCCATGTGGTTCGATTCCACCCGCCGCTACGACGCCGACCTTGACCGTCGCTACCCCTCGCCGCTGATCGACACCGGCACCTCGCGCCAGGCACTGCTTCGCCTGGTGTTCGCCATCGGCCTCATCGCCGCCTGCGCTCTGGTGCTGCCATGAGCATCCTCACCGACACCCAGAAGCACAGCGCCATGTTTTACGGCGGCGCGGCACAGAAAAAAGCCAAAGCCGCCATGCGCCGCACCGCCACGCACCTCACCGCCGTCCATGACGACCTGCGGCTTGGTCGGTTTGGCCCCTTCAAGCCCGACGAAGTCGCCACCCTGGCTATCGCCGCGCAGATCATGCGCCGCCTGGCCAACCACACCGAACACGCCGGCGAAGAAGCCGACCGCATCAAGGCCCGCATCGAAGCGCGCCGCGCCGACGCTCACATCGCCCTCTGCGTGGTCCCGGCCATCACCACTGCCGACCAGGTCGCCCTCATCGCGCTGGGCAGCTACCCATTCGAACTCAAGAATCTGCGCAGCGACTGCGCCGACTACGGCGCCGCACAAGAGCTGCGCAGCTACCTCGACCGGGCCCGGCAGAGCATCGCCTGGGACGCCGCAAAGAGCGACCAGAAACCGGCCGACTACATCACCGCCAAGCTGGCCACCCTGCCCATCGTGCGCCAAGCCAATGACGCCCTGATCCGGCAGATCGAACAGATCGTCGAAACCCAAACCGCCGAACGCGAACGCAAAAAGGCCGCCGCATGACGCGCCAGGAACCGCCAACCACCGACGAACTGCGCGCCGCCTTCGACCGTGCCCGGGTGCTGCACCTGCGCGGTTGGACCTTCGCCCGCGCGCTCGCCGTCCCACTGGTCGCCTGGTCCCTCGAAAAGTCCGCCTTGGCGGCACGGCGTACCCACAACCAACCCGCGCAACCGCGCCTGATCTGAAGATCACCATGAATCGAAGCCTCATCAAAGCCGCCGACGAGGATGTCACGGCCGCCGAAGCCAATCTACTCGACGTGCTGAAACGCGAGTGCCCGGAGGGCGCGCTTGTGAAGGTCTCACACCATCGGGGCGAGTTTTTCGCGCGCGTACTCTGGCACAAGCGCGCTGGGTACATAGCCGTGCGGAATATCCGCTCCGGAAAGAAATCTGATCGCTATTGGTCTGATATTGAAGTAGTCGCGGAAGGGCAGAAATGACCGACCGCGACCACACCGACTACCTCAACTTCCTGCGCGGCAAGATCAAACTCGCCGCCTTCGATGGCTTCGAGATCGCCGAAAGTGAGATCAACCATCTGCTCAAGCCGCACGAACGCGACATCGTGCGCTGGGCCGTCGCCGGAGGCAATCGCGCCATCTTCGCCGCCTTCGGCCTCGGCAAGTCGGTCATGCAGATCGAAATCCTGCGCCTCATCCAAAAGCATGCCGGCGGCGACGTTATCGACTGCCTGCCGCTCGGCGTGCGTCAGGAATTCCGCCGCGACGGCATGTTCATCGGCCAGCACTGGGAAGCCCGCGCCGCCGAACTCGGCCTCGACATTGAAGTCCTGCGCCGCGACTTCGGCGTCAGCTTCAAATTCATCCGCACCGCCGCCGAAATGGAACCCGGCCAGCACTTCTACCTCACCAACTACGAATCCATCCGCGACGGCAAGCTCGACCCCAGCATCTTCACCGCCGTCAGCCTCGACGAAGCCTCGGTCCTGCGCAGCTACGGCAGCAAAACCTATCAGGAATTTTTGCCCCTGTTCAGCGCCGTCAAATACAAGTTCGTCGCCACCGCCACACCCAGCCCCAACCGCTACAAAGAGCTGATCCACTACGCCGGCTTCCTCGGCATCATGGACACCGGCCAGGCCCTCACGCGCTTCTTCAAGCGCGACAGCACCCAGGCCAACAACCTCACGCTCTACCCGCACAAGGAAAAGGAATTCTGGCTCTGGCTGCATAGCTGGGCCATCTTTATTCAGCGCCCCAGCGACCTCGGCTACCCCGACGACGGCTACGACCTCCCGCCGCTCGACGTCATCACCCACGAAGTCGCCACCGACCACAGCCAGGCCGGCCACGAACAGGATGGCCAGGGCCTCATGTTCAAGGATGCCGCGCTCGGCCTGCGCGATGCCGCCCGCGAAAAACGCGACAGCCTCCCCGGCCGCATCGAAGCCATGATGCGCATCATCGAAGCCGACCCCGACAGCCACTACCTGCTCTGGCACGACCTCGAAGCCGAGCGCCACGCCATTCAAAAGGCCCTGCCCGAAGCCGTCGCCGTCTATGGCACCCTCGACCTCGACATCCGCGAACAAGCCGTCATCGACTTCAGCGACGGCAAATTCAAGTACCTGAGCACCAAGCCCGAAATCAGCGGCAGCGGCTGCAACTTTCAACGCCATTGCCACAAGGCCATCTTCACCGGCATCGGCTACAAGTTCAACGACTTCATTCAGTCGATCCACCGCATCTACCGCTTCCTGCAAACCGCGCAGGTCGAAATCCACATCATCCACAGCGAGGCCGAACGCGAAATCCTGCGCGCCCTCATGACCAAGTGGGACCAGCACAAACGCATGGTGGAAAACATGTCCAACGTCATCAAGGAACACGGCCTCAACCAGATCGGCATGGCCGACATCCTCGCCCGCACCATCGGCGTCGAACGCCTGCAGGTCGACGGCGAACGCTTCACCGTCGCCAACAATGATTGTGTCATCGAAGCCAGGCGCCAGCCGGAAGATCACTGCGACCTCATCGTCACCAGCATTCCCTTCGCCAACCACTACGAATACACCCCCAGCTACAACGACTTCGGCCACACCGAAAACAACGACCACTTCTGGCGCCAGATGGATTTCCTCACCCCCGAGCTGCTGCGCATCCTCAAACCCGGCCGGCTCTACTGCTGCCACGTCAAGGACCGGATCCTGTTCGGCAACACCACCGGCGCCGGAGTATCCACCGTCAGCCCCTTTCACTGCGAAGCCCTCATGCACGGCCGCAAACACGGCTTCGACTACATGGGCATGATCACCGTTGTTACCGATGTCGTCAGGGAGAACAACAGCACCTACCGCCTCGGCTGGTCCGAGCAATGCAAGGACGGCACCAAGATGGGCGTAGGCAGCCCCGAATACGTTCTACTGTTCCACAAACCGCAAACCGACCGCACCCGCGGCTACGCCGACCTCCCTGTCACCAAAAGCAAGACCGACTACACCCGCGGCCGCTGGCAAGTCGATGCCCACGCCTTCTGGCGCAGCAGCGGCAACCGCCAGATCACCGCCGACGAACTCTCGATGATGGGCCCCGACAAGCTCGCCAAGGCCTTCACCGAATACAGCCTGCAGAACATCTACAACTACGACTTCCACGTCAAGATCGGCGAAGACCTCGAAGCCCGCGGTGCCCTGCCCAGCAGCTTCATGAGCCTTGCCCCCGGCAGCCACGATCCGGGCGTCTGGCACGACATCAACCGCATGCTCACGCTCAACGGCAACCAGACCAATCGCGGGCTGGAAAACCACGTCTGCCCCCTGCAATTCGACATCGTCGATCGCCTGATCGAGCGCTACAGCAACCCCGGCGAACTCGTCTATGACCCCTTCTGCGGCCTCGGCACCGTTCCCTACCGCGCCATCCTCAAAGGCCGGCGCGGCCAGGGCAGCGAACTCAACGCCGGCTATTTCTTCGACAGCCTCACCTACCTCAAAGCCGCAGAACGCGAATTCGCCATGCCCAGCCTCTTCGACTTCGAGGACATCCCCAAGGCCGCATAACCCGACTCACCACCCATCACCCACAAACGCGAAAGGAACCACCCATGAACGCACCCCGCCCCTTCTTCGACACCGCCCGCGAAATCCGTCGCGGCCAGTTCCTCGAAGACTGTGCCGACGCCCTACAGGCCGTCGTCGCCTCTGTCACGGACACCAACAAGCCTGCCAAGCTGGTGATCGAAATCAGCGTCAAGCCCGCCAGCAAGGGCCAGGGCGCCTACCTGGTCGCCGACAAGATCGAAGCCAAGCTGCCCAAGCTGCCGGCTGGAGAAACCATCTTTTTCGGCACCCCGGAAAACAACCTGGTGCCCAACGATCCGCGCCAAAGCAAGCTCGACCTCAAGGTCGCCGACGCCGCCGCCGGCAACGCCACCAACCTCAAAACCGCGTAATTGGAGGCCAACATGGAAAACGCCACCGAAGCCAGCGCCATCGCCGCGCTCTCCCAAAAGCCTTTCACCGGCACCGTTGAAGGCGTACCCGTCATATTCACGCCGGCCGGCGACCTTACGCCATGGGCCGTCAGCCTGCACGAAAACCTGCTCGACACGCCCACCCGCAAGCGCGGCACCCTGCAAATGCACGACGTCGACTCCTTCATCGCCACCCTCAAGCGCCACGGCTCGCTCGCCACCTGCAACATCTACCTCGACGTCGACTACGCCGCCAACAAGGTCCACGCCATCGCCATCTTCAACGACCACGGCGACGGCGTTGGCCAGCCCGGCTGGCGCGACTTCCGCTGCACCTTCCAGCCGCGCTTCGGCGAAGAATGGAAACGCTGGACCGGCAACCACAAGCAACCCATGGAACAGGTCAAGTTCGCCCACTTCCTTGAAGAAAACATCGGCGACATCGTCACCGTTCAGGACACCAAGCTGCCCAGCGGGGCCGACATGCTCACCTTCGTCACCGCGCTGACCGAAACCCGCAAAGTCAAGTACGGCAGCGGCGTCAACCTGCAAAACGGCATGGTGCAGATTGAATTCGTCGAAGAAGGCGACAAGGGCACCGCCGGTAAGCTGGAAATCTTCCGCGAATTCGCCATCGGCGTCCGACCCTTCTTCAACGGTGACGCCTACCAGGTCCGAGCCTACCTGCGTTACCGCATCGACCGCAACACCGGCGCCATCGCCTTCTGGTACGAACTCCAGCGCCACGACAAGGCTCTCGAAGACGCCAGCCGTGCCGTGATCGAGAAAATCAGGGCTGAAGCCGGCGCCACGGTGGTCTTCGGCAAGCCCGAATAATGGTCACGCTCACCAAGTTCGCCGTGCGCTTCATCCACATGGGGCGCAGCCGGACCTACATCGTCATGGACATCGGCAAGTTCGACGCCATCTGCACCGCGCTCGACCTGATGGAGTGCGACGTACCGGAAGCGGTTAACTCCAGCGGGCTAGCCCTCATCGTCAAGGCCTACCCAGAAGGCGCGCACCTCGCCACCGAAGGCGACGGCCCGATCATCGACACCACCCGCGGCACGCGAGCACAACTCCCCGAGCGCGAAGCCATCGCGGTCTAGCGCCAACCTCACTCAGCAAAGGAACCCCATGAAATCCTCTACGGAAGAAATCACGCCGATTCTCGGCACCAGCATGGCCGGCGGCTTCTATGCCGGCCGCGTCCAGATCGGCGAACAGGTCTTTGCCCTGATCGTCGCCCCCAAGGCCGAAGGCGAGAACAGCGACTGCGCCTGGATCAACAATCATCAGGACGTGCCCGGCGCCAAGTCCTACAACGACGGCAAGGCCAACACGACGGCCATGGCCGACGCCGGCAGTGAGATGGCCACGTGGGCCAACAGCCTGCGCATCGACGGCCATGACGACTGGTACCTGCCCAGCCAGGACGAACTGGAAATCATGTATCGCAACCTGAAACCGACCACCGAAACCAACTCCTGCTACGCACGCTCCGGCATCAACCTCTCCGCTGTCCCGCCGGCCCGGACGTACACGCCGGAATTCCCCGTGCAGACACAAGCCGAAACCTTCCAGATCGGCGGCGAACAAGCCTTCGAAGAAGACTGGTACTGGAGCTCGACGCAGCACGCCTCGGTCTCTGACTACGCCTGGGGCCAGGGCTTCATCAACGGCGGCCAGCACAACTACAACAAGAGCTTCGAAGGCCGCGCCCGCGCCGTCCGCAGATTGCCAATTTAACCCTTTAGTCATTTTCAGGAGCCCACGCAATGACTACCGCAACCCACAAAGCGCAATGGCTGCGCGACAACCAAAAGCCGGGCGAAGTCTACGCCGGACTGATCCTCGGCGAGAAGGGCGAGCCCGACCATCATCTTTTCGTCATGCCAGGCGAAACCAAGGGCGTCACCTTCCAGCAGGCGCAGAAATGGGCAAAGGAACAAGGCGGCGACCTACCCACCCGCCGCGAACAGTCCCTGCTCTACGCCAATCTCAAGGAACACTTCCAGCCAGCCTGGTATTGGTCCTGCGAGCAGCACGCCTCGTTCTCTGACTACGCCTGGAGCCAGTACTTCGGCTACGGCAGCCAGTACGACAGCCTCAAGAGCTTCGAAGGCCGCGCCCGCGCCGTCCGCAGATTAATTATTGAGTAATTCAACCCTTTCACATCAGCATGGCACTCCACCAGCAACTGCCGATCTACAAGGTCGCTTACGACTTGTTCAACCTCGTGACCGATCTCGTCCGCAACATGCCGCGCGACTTCAAGCAAAGCATCGGCGCCGAGATCAATCGCGAGTGTCTTCGGGTGGTGGTCCTGATCGCGCGCGCCAACAGCGCGCGTGACAAGGCCCCCTACCTGAGCGAGTTGATCGAGCGCCTGCAGGTCGCTGAATTCCTGCTCCGCATTTCCTGCGACAAAAAGCTGATCGCCACGTCGAAGTATGCCCAAGCCATCAGCCTTACCGGGATGGTCGGCAAGCAAGCCGGTGGATGGCGCCGCTCCGCACTCTCGCCTGCTTCCTGATGGTCAAGGCCACCATGACTGAGCGAATATTTAATCTGGTCGTGCCGCTGCCCCACAAGGGCACCGCCATGCGCACCACGGAAACCGCCGGCAGCCGCCGGGCCGGGTCCGGCGCAGTTTCCCCGCTGATCGGCGCTGGTACCGGCCTTCGGCGCGGCGACGTAGATAGCGCGAACACACGCAGCACGCCTCGAACTCTGACAACGCCTGGAACCAGAACTTCAACAACGGCAACCAGAACAACAACAACAAGAGCTACGAGGGCCGCGCCCGCGCCGTCCGCAGATCAAACCGAGCGCCACCCTGCTGATTTCTCTTTCACCGAACTCGTCGAAGCCTACTTCGACTGCCGCAAGAACAAGCGCAACACCGCCAGCGCCCTGGACTTCGAGCAGGACCTGGAGCGCAACCTGCGCCGCCTCTTCGACGAACTGCAGGCCGTCCGCTATCGCCCCGGCCGCAGCATCTGCTTCGTCATCACCCGTCCCAAACCGCGCGAAGTCTGGGCCGCCGAATTCCGCGACCGCATCGTCCATCACCTGCTCTACAACCGCATCGCGCCCAGCTTCTATTGTAGTTTCGTCACCGACTCCTGCGCCTGCATCCCCGGCCGCGGCACGCTATACGCCGCCCAGCGCCTCGAAGCCAAGATCAGAAGCCTCACCCAGAACTGGACCAGACCGGCGCACTACCTGAAACTCGACCTCGCCAACTTCTTCGTCAGCATCGACAAACGGATCCTGCGCGAACAGATCGCCGCGCGCGTCACTGAGTCATGGTGGCTCACGCTGGCCGAAACCATCCTGTTTCACGATCCGCGCCAGAACTTCGACTATCACGGCCAACCCGCGCTGATCGAGCGCGTACCGCCCCACAAGCGCCTCACCAGCCAGCCCTCGCACCTCGGCCTGCCGATCGGCAACCTCTCGTCCCAATTCTTCGCCAACATCTACCTCGATGCCCTCGACCAGCACGTCAAGCACCAGGTGCGCGCCAGGCACTACGTGCGCTACGTCGACGACTTCATCCTGCTGCACGAATCGCCGCAGTGGCTCAATGCCGCGCATGACGACATCGAAGCCTTCCTGCCAACGCGCCTGAATGCCAGGCTGAACCCAAGCAAAACCATCCTCCAGCCTATCGATCGCGGCGTCGACTTCGTCGGCCACGTCATCAAGCCCTGGCATCGCAGCACCCGGCGCCGGACCGTCGATGCATCCGTGCGCCGCATCGCCCAGACCCCGGCCGACGAACTGCTCGAAGTCGGCAACAGCTACTTCGGCCTCCTGCGCCAGGCCGAACACAGCCACCACGACCGCACCCGCCTTGCCAACGTCCTGCGCCAGCGTGGCCACACCATCAACGGCGACATCACCAAGACCTACCGGAAGGCACCCGCTCTGCTGTCATGGCGCCGTCCTGCCAGCGCCAACTCTTGACCCAGGATAAAACTATGAACGTGATTGACCAGATTACCGCCGAAGTGGCGCGCGCCACGATGAAGTTCCCGACGTGGCCGACCGACCCGCTGCATGCGCTGGCTGTGCTCGGCGAGGAATACGGCGAACTGACGAAGGCCATGCTGCAACTGACCTACGAGCCGCACAAGACGACGCCGGAAGAAGTGCGGATGGAAGCCATCCAGACAGCGGCAATGGCGCTGCGGCTGGCCATGAGCCTTGACCGCTACGAATACCGACGCGGTGAGCAGCACAAGCAGAGCAGCGAGGGCGACAGGTTCATCGGGCGCGATGTGCGCGAAATCGAAGCGCTTGCTGCCAAGGGCCTGCGCGAAGACGGGCTGCCGGACTGATGAACGCCGCCGAGCACAAACCCTATCGGGAACCCGCATGACCGCCCGCGATCTTCACCTCTTCGAAGCTGGCGCCAGGCTCCAGATGAATGAGTCCATTGAACTCACCATCCAGAGCCTGCAAGCCTATGCTGGTCAGCACGAACACCTTGTGATCGCATGGTCGGGCGGCAAGGACAGCACCGCCACCTTGACGCTGATCTGCTGGCTGATCGAAACCGGACGGATCGCCAGACCCAAGCGCATGACCGTTCTGTATGCCGACACCCGGCAGGAACTTCCCCCGCTGGCCATCGCGGCGCAAGAGATCATGGATCAGCTCGCCGAGCGCGGCATAGATTTCCGCGTGGTGCGCGCCGCCCTCGACAAGCGATTTCTCGTTTACATCTTAGGTCGCGGCGTCCCGCCACCAAACAACAACACCCTGCGGTGGTGTACCCGGCAGATCAAGGTCGATCCGATGGCCGAAGCCATCGCCGAAACCCTTGGCGACGGTACCGCTCTGACCATCACCGGCGTCCGCCAGGGCGAAAGTGCCATCCGCGACCGCCGCATCGAAATGTCCTGCGGCAAGGACGGCGCCGAGTGCGGCCAAGGCTGGTATCAGCAGATACTTCCCGAGAGCAAAGGCATTCGCGGCCGCATTGCCACCCTGGCGCCGATCCTTCACTGGCGCGTCTGCCACGTCTGGGAATGGCTGCGCCACTGGGCGCCGCAAGATGAATTCGGCGGATGGCCGACCGAGATCATCGCCGACGCCTACGGTGGGGACGAGGCCGAAGAGATCAACGCCCGCACCGGCTGTATTGGCTGCCCGCTCGCGCAGGAAGAAAAAGCCCTCGACAGCATCCTCGCTATTCCCAAGTGGGCGCACCTGGCGCCGCTGCACGAACTCAAGCCGATCTATCGCTGGCTGCGCGAGCCGGCACAGCGCCTGCGCAAGTCGGGAATCGAACGCCTCAAGAACGGCGAGATCGGCAAGAACCCGCAACGCATGGGGCCGCTCACCTTCAAAGCTCGGCTGACCGCCCTCGACCAAATCCTCAACATCCAGCGCCGAGTCAATGCCGAAGGCAATCGCGGCATGTTCGAACTGATCGACGCCGAAGAAGAAGCTCGCATCCGCCAACTGATCTCCAATGAGACATGGCCGGATGGCTGGGATGGCACCGAGCCTACCGCCGACACCTGGCTGCCGGTGACGATCTACGGCAACGGCGCCGAACAACATGACCTTTTTGGCCTGGAGGAACCAGCATGACCAAGCAGCTCTTCCTCGATCTGCATCAGGAAATCATCATCGACAACTTCGCCGGCGGCGGTGGCGCATCGACCGGCATCGAGCTGGCGCTCGGCCGGCGCGTCGACGTCGCCATCAACCACGACCCGGAGGCGATCGCCATGCACACGGCGAACCATCCGGAAACCGAGCATCACTGTGAATCCGTCTGGGACATCGACCCGCGCACGGTCAAGCCCGGCCGTCCCATCGGGCTGTTGTGGCTCTCGCCCGACTGCAAGCACTTCAGCAAGGCCAAGGGCGGCAAGCCCGTCGAAAAGAAGATCAGGGGCCTGGCCTGGGTTGCGCTGCGCTGGGCCGCAATCCGCCAGCCGCGCGTGATCATGCTGGAAAACGTCGAAGAATTTGTCACATGGGGGCCACTGGTCGAAGGCGAAGACGGCAAGATGCGCCCCTGTCCGAAGCGCAAGGGCCGCGAGTTCAACGCCTTCCGCAACGCCCTGCGGCGCCACGGCTACCAGGTCGAGCACAAGGAGCTGCGCGCCTGCGACTACGGCGCCCCGACCATCCGCAAGCGGCTGTTCCTGATCGCCCGCCGCGACGGCACGCCGATTGCCTGGCCGGTACCGACGCACGGCGACCCAAAGAGCGATGCGGTCAAGGCCGGCAAGCTCAAGCCATGGCGCACCGCCGCCGAATGCATCGACTGGACCCTGCCGACGCCGTCGATCTTCGAGCGTGCGCGACCACTGGCCGACGCGACATGCAGGCGGATCGCCAAGGGGATCATGCGCTACGTGGTCAATGCGGCCGAGCCCTTCATTGTCAATACACGAAACGGCGAACGCGAGGGCCAGTCTCCACGCACACGAGGTATCGACGAGCCATTCTGGACAGTCACCGCGCAAGGCTCGCAGCACGCCGTTGTGGCCCCCGTCCTCACCGAACACGCCAACGCCAGCAGCCCGCGCTGCATGCCCGCCGACGAGCCGCTGCGCACCATCTGCGCCCAGACCAAGGGCGGCCATCATGCCCTCGTCGCGGCCTTCCTCGCCAAGCACTACACCGGCGTCACCGGCTCCGACCTGCGCGACCCTCTCGGCACAGCCACGGCCGTCGACCATCACAGCCTGGTCACCAGCAACCTGATCAAACTGCGCGGCGGCGGCAACATCGGCCAGGCGACCGACGAACCCCTGCGCACCGTGAGTGCTGGCGGCACCCACTTCGCCGAGGTCCGCGCCTTCCTGGTTAAGTATTACGGCAACGAGCGCGAAGGCGTCGAGCTCAACGAACCCATGCACACCGTCACGGCGCGCGATCGTTTCGGCCTCGTCACCGTCGCCGGCCAAGACTACGAGATCGCCGACATCGGCCTGCGCATGCTCGCCCCGCGCGAGCTGTTCCGCGCCCAGGGCTTTCCGGCCGACTACATCATCGGCGACAACCCCGCACAGGGCCTGACGCTGACCAAAACCGCGCAGGTCCGCATGTGCGGCAATTCAGTCTGCCCGCCGCTGGCTGCCGCGCTGGTGCTCGCCAACCTCAACGGCATGGCAATCCACAGGAGAAAGACAGCATGAGCAAGGCAATCGATGATGTTCTCGCCGAACGCCGCCGACAGATCGAAGGCGAAGGCTGGGACGAAGCCCATGACGATGTCCACTCGGACGGATCGATGGCCGCCGCGGCAGCATGCTATGCAATCCCCGAAGAAATGCGCCTTTACCACCTGCAGCGCGACATGCGCGACGTAGGGCGCTCGGCCGGCGAGGAAATATTGATCTCGAAATACTCGAAAGTTCCGCGCTCGTGGCCGAGTTCGTGGGCCGGATGGTGGTGGAAACCGAAAGACCGGCGCCGCGATCTGGTACGCGCCGCCGCCCTGATCATCGCCGAGATCGAGCGCCTCGACCGCGCTGCACACAAGCAGGGGGCCGCCTGATGCGCTTCAACATCCCCACACCCTGCCCGACTGACGACGACACTCCAGCCGTCGGCAATGTCTATCGCTGCAAAGGCGGCGGCAAGACCGACTACTGGATCATCATCGGCCTCAACGATCTCACCGTAAATCTGCTCGGCATCAACCGCGCAGGATCCGTAACCTCGACCGCCAACTACGGCATCCACGTCTTCACCAGCCCCAACTTCAACCGCAAGCTGATCGGCCGCTGCGAAGGCCTGGATGATCTGGAATTCGACGTGGTCTGGACCGACGCAAGCGAGGGCGCCCATGGCTGACCACACCAGGATCGAATGGACCGATTCGACCTTCAATCCGTGGATAGGCTGCACCAAGGTCGGTCCGGGCTGCGATCACTGCTACGCCGAGGCGGACTTCGACCTGCGCAAGCATCGCGCGAAGTGGGGCCCGGGTAATCCACGCAGCAGGACATCTCCTGGAAATTGGAAGAAACCGCGCCATTGGAACGCGAATGCCTGCTGGTTCGTCCAATGCGACGATTGCGGCTGGCGCGGCGAGAGCAAAGGCGCAACCTGCGGCCGGTGCCAGGGTGCTAACACCACACCAGCCCGCCGGCGCGTCTTCTGCGCCTCGCTCGCCGATGTGTTCGACAACGATGTGCCGACCGAGTGGCGCATGGATCTGTTCTCGCTGATCGCCCAGACCCCCAACCTCGACTGGCTGATCCTGACCAAGCGCATCGGCAACGTCATGAAGATGTGCCAAGCCGACGGCTTGATGTTCGACGTGATCTGCAACCGGGTATGGCTCGGCGCGACGATCTGCACTCAGCCAGAAGCCGACCGCGACATCATCAAGCTGCTGGCCATCCCGGCGCGCGTCCGCTGGTTGAGCATGGAACCGTTGCTGGGGCCGGTTGATATATCGCACTATCTGCGCCCGATGTTTCGCCAGAGCAGCGATCCAGACTGGCAAGACCTTCACGACCCGCTCGATTGGGTTGTAGTCGGCGGCGAGTCCGGCCCCAATGCGCGGCCGATGCACCACGATTGGGCGCGGAGCCTGCGCGACCAATGCGCGGAGGTCGGCGTCCCGATGTTGTTCAAGCAATGGGGCGAGTGGTCGCCCGACGATGCCGGCGAAACGCCGCACAGCGACACAGTAGGGATTTTGCCATCCGGCGACTGCGCCTACTACTCGAAAGGCTACGTCGCGCCATTTGACACTCAGGATCGACTAGAAGCCGCAGGCGGCATCCGTCTGGACGGCCGCACCCTGATGGATCGAGTAGGCAAGAAAGCCGCCGGCCGCCTGCTCGACGGCATCGAACACAACGCATACCCGGTACCGCGATGAAATCCACACTCCGCATCGCCGCCATCGACGCGGCCCTGTCCATCGAAGAAAAGCTGATCAACCCGAAAGTCGGTCTGCGCGACGTCACGGTCAATCCCGCCGGAAAAATCAACACCTGGGCGCACGGCGCCGTGCCGCCAAGATGGCGCGACAACATCATCGGCAGCTACGACGCCCGCGCCTCCGTCGAAATGATCGCCGAAGACCTGCTCGCCGCGCCCGCCTTCGTGAAAGCCAACGCATGACCGCCCTCGCCCTCTTCGCCAGCACCTTCGCACTGGTCTTCCTGCTCGGCGTGCAGCAGCTCAACGTCCAGCACGGCCACCAGGCCGCCGCCTTCGTCACCAGCCTGTTCATCGGCGCCAGCCAGCTCGCCCTCTACAAAATGGCACCCGACGCCGGCGGCCTCGAAATCGCCTGCTACCTCGCCGGCGGCCCGCTCGCCATCATCTGCGCCATGCGCGTCCATCCGTGGCTGCGCAGGACCTTCGGCCGCTGACATGACCGCCGTCCGCTACATGACCATCGAGCGCTTCTCCGACTGGTCGGGCTATACTCCGACCGCAATCCGGACCAAGATTCGGGATGGCATCTGGCGCGACGGCTCGGAATTCATACACGCCCCGGATGGCCGGGTATTGATCGACGTGGAGGGCTACAACCAATGGGTGCGGAGCGGAAATTCGACGGCGTTCGCGCCAGTTCGGCAACGACCATCGAAATCGACTTCTACTACCAGGGCGGGCGCTGTCGCGAGAGGATCAAGCTTGAGCCCAGCCCCGCTAACCTGAAACGTGCCGCGCAGCACCGCGCCGCCATCCTGCACGCCATTGCCGCCGGCACCTTCGACTACCTCGTCACCTTCCCAGACAGCGCCCGGGCCAGAAAATTCGCCGCCCGCGACGGCAAAGCCCTCACCGTCGAAAATCACCTCGAGGCCTGGCTCGCGGCAAAGAAACCGCAACTCAAGGCCAGCACCAGCAACGACTACCGCAAGACCATCAGCGGGATCCTGATTCCGCAATTCGGCGATCGCCCGCTCGCCGAATTGAAGCGCTCCGAAATCAAGGCCTGGGCCGCCACCCTCGAAGCCGGCAACAAGCGCATCGCCAACATCCTGAGCGTCTTCCGCGCTGCCCTGCAAGAAGCCTTCGAAGACGAACTGATCGACGCCAATCCGCTCGCCGGCTGGACCTACGAAAAAGCCGCCGCCCCCACCGACGCGCAGGACGACATCGACCCATTCACCCAGGAAGAACAATCCGCCATACTGGCCAGGCTCGAAGGCCAGGCGCGCAACCTGGTGCAGTTCGCCTTCTGGACCGGCCTGCGCACCTCCGAACTCGTCGCCCTCAACTGGAGCGACATCGACTTCATCCGCGGCATCGTCCGCATCAGCAAAGCCTCGACCCAGGCTGCCAAAGATGCTGTCGAAACCACCAAGACCCGCGCCGGCGTGCGCGATGTCCGCCTGCTCGCCCCGGCACTCACCGCCCTCAACGACCAGAAAGCCTTCACCTTCCTGAAAAGCGCCGAGATATTTCAGAACCCGCGCACCGGCGAGCGCTGGACCGGCGACCAGCCGATCCGCAAAACCATGTGGGCCCCGTCACTCAAGCGGGCCGGCGTCCGCTACCGCTACCCCTACCAGACGCGCCACACCTACGCCAGCATGATGCTCTCAGCCGGCGAACACCCCATGTGGGTCGCCCAGCAGATGGGCCACAGCGACTGGGCCATGATCCGCAAAACCTACGGCCGCTGGATGCCCGACACCGAACTCGACTCGGGCGGCAAAGCCGTCTCGACCTTCTGGACATCGGACGCCGGTTCAATTCCCGGTACCGGAACCGAATCGAAAACCGCATGAAGAAGGGCCGCCACAGCAGCGGCGCGGTCGGCTTTTGGTCAGCATTTCAATCCGACCCGCATGGTTGAGCCAAGTTCGCGGGTTCAATTCCCGCCGCCTCCACCAACCAATAAAAACGGCTCCCATGCGGGAGCCGTTTTTATTGGTGCCGGCAGCCGGAATCGAACTGGCGACCTACCGCTTACAAGGCGGTTGCTCTACCAACTGAGCTATGCCGGCAAAAATGGAATTATAACGGAGCCGATCCGCTATAAACTTCCCCTTCGCCACATCCGACGTTGCCCATGGTCGCCCCCCCTTCTCCCCGTCAGCCCTTGCACCTGCTGGTCATTGCGGCCTCCGACGAGGCCATGCAGCGACTGCAGCCGATCCTTGCCGAGTCGGACAAAGCCTGTAAGTTCCACCGCGTCGACAGCGCTGCCGGATTGCGCAGCGCCCTCGGCGAGCAGCCGTGGGATGCGGCGCTCTACCTGCCGGGCGGCTACGCACTCTCGCTGCCGGCGGCGGTGCGGGAAATCGACGAGTTCGGCATGGACCTGCCGCTGATTCTGGTTGCCGGTCCCGGCGACGAATCAGCGATGCAACCGGCAATGAAGGCCGGCGCCCGCGACGTGATCGATGCCGACCGGCTGCAGCGCCTGATCCCTGCCGTCGAGCGGGAAGTGCGCGAGGCGCGGCACCGCGCCGACCACCGCGCCGCGCTGGAAATGCTCAACGAGAGTCAGGCGCGCTTCGACGCCCTGGCCTCCAATCTGCCGGGCATGCTGTTTCATTTGCGCCGCGATGCGGAGGGCGGATTCCGTTTCCTGTTCGTCAGCGAAGGCTGCCAGAAACTGTTCGGCTTCAAGCAACAGCATCTGCTGGCGTCAGCCAGCAAGCTGTTCGATGCCTTCGATGCGGACAAACGCAAGAGCCTCGAACATGCGCTGCTCGAATCCGCCGCCAAGGGCACCTTGCTGAACTGGGAGGGTCACACCAAGGGGCGAACCCGGCAGAAGTGGATCAATTTGCGCTCGACGCCCTACCGTTTCGATTCAGGCGTGGTCGAATGGCGCGGCATTGCCACCAATGTCACCGAAAGCAAGGAAAGCGAAGCCGAGCTGCGCCGCTCCCGGCAGCAACTCGCCGAACTCTCGACCCACCTCGAAGCGGTCAAGGAAGAAGAACGCGAACGCATCTCGCGCGACATCCACGACGAACTCGGTTCGATCCTGGTTTTCCTCAAAATCGAAGCCGCGCACCTGGCCAGCAAGTTGCCGGAAGGCGCCGGCCGTCTGCGCGAGAAGGCCCACTCCATCGAGCATCTGCTGGATCAGGCGATGAGCACGGCGAGCCGCGTCGCGCGCGAACTGCGCCCCGGCATCCTCAAGGAATTCGGTCTGCCGGCCGCGATCGAATGCCAGGCGGAGGACTTCACCCAGCGCTTCGGCATCCCGTGCCGGGTGCAATGCGACGAAGACGCCATCGAGCCGGAACCCGATACCTCGCTGGCGCTGTTTCGCATCGCCCAGGAAGCACTGACCAATGTCGCCAAACATGCCCATGCCTCGCTGGTCGTCATGCGTTTGCGCCGCGAACGCGGTAACATCCTGCTCGAAATCAGGGACAACGGTCGGGGCATTTCGGAGGTGGATATGCAGAAGCCGAAATCCTTCGGCCTGCGCGGAATCCGCGAGCGTGTCCTGAGTCTTGCCGGCGAGTTTTCGATCGAGCCGGCGGAACACGGCGGCACCCATATCGTGCTGCGCGTTCCGGAACGCGCGGGTATGGAACCGCCGAGCGAAGAGGAATTGCAGCGCAACCTGTTTTAGTCGGGGCATGACGTCGCCTGGCGGCGCCAGCCTTCCCTGTAAAACCAATGCTTAGCTACCATGGCCGACAAGATCCACGTCCTTATTGCTGATGACCACGCCATAGTGCGGCAGGGCCTCAAACAAATTCTGTCCGAAACCGAGGATCTGCTGGTCACCGGCGAGGCCGACGACGGCGCCGAAGCCCTGAACCTGGCCCGCCAGCAGCCTTGGGATGTCTTTCTGCTGGACGTATCGATGCCCAACCGCAATGGCATCGACACCCTGAAACAGTTGAAGAAGGAATTTCCGCGCCTGCCGGTGCTGATTCTCAGCATGCATCCCGAGGAACAGTACGCGGTGCGCGCACTCAAGGCCGGCGCTTCGGGCTATCTGACCAAGCAGAGCGCACCGGAATTACTGGTCACCGCGATTCGCCAGGTCGCCTCCGGCCAGAAATACCTGAGCCCGGCGGTTGCCCAGCAACTGGCCGAGGCGATTTCGGATAATTCCGAAAAGTCGCCGCATGAACGCATCACCGATCGCGAGTACCAGGTGCTGGTGCTGATTTCGACCGGCAACACGCTGACGCAAGTCGCCGAAAAGCTCAATCTCGGCGTCGCCACCGTCAGCACCTACCGCGCCCGCCTGCTGGAAAAAATGGGCCTCAAAAGCACGGCCGAACTGATCCGCTACGGCCTCGAACACGGTCTGGCCGAGTGAAGCCATGCTCCGGGGCATGCCGCAAATAAAATCCGCCGCATGCGGCGAACACCGGCGCTGCGTCTTCCTGCACAATAGCAAGCATGCCGAGCTCGCAGCAAACCGGCTAATGATCAACGCCTAGTAGCGGCCACCAGCGGCCAGCCTGTCAACCGGAGGAGAAGTCGTCATGAAAACCCTGAAACAATTGCTTGATGAGCGTCCGCGCGAGCCGCTTGCGGTCTCGCCCGACGACTCGGTTTTCTCGGCCCTGGAACTCATGGCGAAGCACGACGTCGGCGCCGTGCTGGCTATGCGCGACGGACGCCTCGCCGGCATATTCAGCGAACGCGACTATGCGCGCAAGGGCATCCTGTTCGGCAAGTCGTCGAAGGAAACCCTGGTACGGGAGATCATGACCGAAAAGGTGCTCTATGTCCGGCCCGAGCAGACCACCGACGACGCCATGGCGCTGATGACGGAAAGACGGGTGCGCCACCTGCCCGTGCTCGATACCGATCAGCGCGTGATCGGCGTGGTGTCGATCGGCGACCTGGTCAAGGAAACCATTTCGGAGCAGGCCTTCCTGATCCAGCAACTGGAACAGTACATCGCCAGCTGAGTCCGTTCAGCGCGATTGCTTGATCGCCAGCAGAGCCTGGTTGCGCAAGGTCTTCAGCAGGGACAGTTCCTTGTCCGGGATCGCGATGCTGCCGGCCTTGTCGCGGTCGCAGTAGATCAGCGCCACGGCATTGCCCTTGATCAGCAGAGGCAGCAGGACGAAGGTCTTGGCGATCAGGATGCGGCGGTACCACGCCGGGATCTTGTTGGCGATCTTCGGATCATCGACATCGGTGATGATGATATCCACACCGCGCGCGATCGCCAGTTGAAATACGTTCGGCGTGTCGGTCGCCGTGAAGCGGAACTTGTGCGCCAGTTCGTTGGTGTCGGCGCCGAAACCGAAGCGCCCGACCATGCTGCCGCTGACCGGATCCTTGAGACAGAGCAAAACCCGCTGGAAGCCGATGGCGCGATACATGGTTTCCAGCGTGATGCGCAGAATGTCGTTCAATGAAAAGTCGTCCACCAGCGAGTTGCTGATGTCCTGGATGCCGGCGGCGAGAATGTCCTGGGCATCGTCCGGCACGGCTTCGTCGGCCGCAGTCTGCTTGCGCAGCGCGGGATCGTCGAGCCGGGTGTTGTCCAGGGCATTCGCGCCGGCATTGATGACGCCTGCTTCATGCGGCGTGCCGGTCCAGGCCTTGACGTGGCGGGCAAACGGGCTTTGCATCAGATTCACGCGCAGGATCGCCGCCAGTTCGCTGAGTTCGTCGAAGGATTTTTCGAGCACGGCCTGCAACTGGCTGTCGGAAAAACGCAGGGCGGAATAGAAACGCTCGCGCGCCGCCTGGGTGGCGACGCCGCGCTGCTCCCTCGGTACGGAAGCGATTGCAGTACAAATCTCGTTGGCAAAACCCGCAACCACGCGCAGCGCCTCGTCGTGCGTCGCGGGCTTTCTGATCGCCCCTTCGGGCAGGGGCCGCAGGCTATTCACCAGTCCCGACGGGAAACCCCAGTGCCGCGCAATACCGATGCCGAGCTCCGAAAACGACAGGCCCAGCACCAGCGCGGAGGCGACTTCCTCGCTGCAGCTTCGTTGCAGCATGACCTTGCGGATTTCCGCGACTTCCTCGGGAAAGTAGAACTGCGCCAGCAACTGACCCAGGCTGTGGAACAGCGCGCAGATGTAGGCGGCCTCGGCTTCCCGCGCCATGAACTGCTTGCTCGCGTCGCGCGCCAGACAGCCGGCCAGGTTGGCGCGCAGAAAGGCCTCCTTCAGTTCGCGGGCGCTGCCCTTGTCCTGCATGTGCTCAAAAAGCAGGATCGTCACCGCGATATTGCGCAGCGCATCGAAACCCAGCACGATCACGGCGCGCGAGACGGTGCTGATGGTGCCGCCCGACGCCTGGCGGTAATAGGCCGAGTTCACCAGGCGCAGGATCTTGTTGGTCAGGCCGTAGTCCCTGAGTATGGTGTTCGACAGGCGGTTCACGCTCTCCTTGTCCGAGTTCGTCAGCTTGTTGATGGCCGACACCGAATCGGACAAGGCCGGAAAATCCTTCTTGTGCTTCATGCGCCGCATGAGGAATTCCAGCGTGTCCTTCTTCCTCGCCTCGGCCGCACCGGCGACGTCGATCGGCGTCGCGGCGGCACCGAGATAGTCGTCCAGTTGCGCCTTCATCTGTGCCGCGCCGGGCGTACGCAAGGCCGGATCGCGGGCGCTGGCGGTCAGGATGATGCCGGTCAGCTGATTGTCGACGCTGACATCGGCCGGCAGCGTGACCGGCTGGTTCAGAATCTGGTTGAAGATCGCGACGGGCGTGTCGCCCGACACCCAGGGCCGGCCCGAAAGCATTTCGACCATCACCAGGGCGGCGGCGAAGATATCGGTCTTTTCGCTGACCTGCTGGCCGTCCAGGTATTCCGGAGCGAGATAGCTCAGCGTCCCGGAAATCTCCTTCAGGCGCCGGCTGGCGGCACTGTCGTCGAGACGCATGGCAATGCCGAAATCCATCACGCGCGGCCTTCCCTGCGGGTCGATCAGGATGTTCGAGGGCTTCAGGTCGCGATGGATGATCCCGGCCGCATGGGCCGCGGCCAGCGCATCGAGTACCTGGCGCATCAGGTCCGCGGCGCGCGCCGGCGCCAGCCGGCCTTCCTCGGCCAGCAGCGCGGCGAGGTTCGGGCCGTCGACGAATTCGAAGACCAGGAAGGGATCGCCGTCTTCCTCGCCGACGTCGAAAATCGGCACCAGGTTGGGGTGGCGCAGGCGGCTGACGGCGCGCGCCTCGGCGATCAGGGCATCGTTGCGCTGCGCATCGGTGCGGGCGAAATGCAGGGTCTTGATCGCGACTTCGCGTTCGAGTTGCGGGTCCCATGCCAGGTACACGATGCTCTGCGCACCGCGCCCGACTTCGCGACGGATTTCAAAACGGCCGATATGCTCTTTCATGGCCGGATAATAACGTGTCCGGGTTGCCAAGATGGCGCGGCGCTCATACCATAGCGCCATGGAACCGATCGATGCGACAGACACTCCCGAGGCCCTGCTGACGCGCCTGATCGATTTGCGCACCGAGCATCGCGATCTCGACGAAGCCATCGGCCGCCTGACCCTGAGCCCCCCCGATGACCAGTTGCTGCTGCGGCGCCTGAAGAAGCGCAAGCTGCTGATCAAGGATCGCATTTTTGCGCTGGAGCGCATGCTGGATCCCGATCCCGACGAATACGCATGAGCGCCGTCGCAGGGCCGCCCCAAGGCGGCGCAGACATGAACATGGAGCCGCGCCAGCGGCGAACCGCAATCATCCCCTCCCGTGCGGAGGGGCCGGGGAGAAAGCCCAAAACTTATGACTTATAACTTCGATACCTTGGCCCTGCATGCGGGCCAGGTGCCCGACGAGCGTTACGGCGCGCGGGCGACGCCGATCTACCTGACCACTTCCTTCGTCTTCAAGGATTCCGACCAGGCCGCGGCGCTGTTCAACATGGAGCGCGCCGGCCACGTCTATTCGCGCATCTCCAATCCGACCAACGCGGTGCTCGAAGAGCGCATCGCGGCCCTGGAAGGCGGCGTCGGCGCGATCGCGGTAGCTTCGGGCCAAGCCGCGCTGCATCTGGCGATCGCCACGCTGATGGGCGCCGGCGGCCACATCGTCGCCAGCCGCTCGCTCTACGGCGGCTCGCACAACCTGCTCGACTACACGCTGCCGCGCTTCGGCATCACCACCACCTTCGTCGATCCGCGCGACCTCGACGCCTGGCGCGCCGCGATCCGGCCCGAAACCCGCCTGCTGTTCGGCGAGACCCTGGGCAATCCCGGCCTCGACGTGCTGAACATTCCCGAAGTCGCCGCCCTGGCCCACCGGCACGGCCTGCCGCTGATGGTGGACAGCACCTTCACCACACCCTGGCTGATGCGGCCCTTCGACCACGGCGCCGACCTGATTTTTCATTCGGCGACCAAGTTCCTCGGCGGCCACGGCGTCGCCATCGGCGGCCTGCTGGTCGATGGCGGCACGTTCGACTGGGACAAGTCCGGCAAGTTTCCAACCCTGACCGAGCCCTACGAGGGCTTTCACGGCATGGATTTCAGCGAGGAATCCACGGTCGCCGCCTTCCTGCTGCGCGCGCGGCGCGAAGGCCTGCGCGACTTCGGCGCCTGCATGAGCCCGATGACCGCTTTCCAGTTGCTGCAGGGCATGGAAACCCTGCCGCTGCGCATGGCGCGCCACATCGCCAACACGCGCCAGGCGGTCGAACATCTGACGCAGAGCGAGGCCGTGGCCAGCGTCGGCTACCCCGAACTCGAAAACCATCCCGACCACGCGCTGGCGCAGAAGCTGCTGCCGCGCGGCGCCGGCTCGGTGTTCAGCTTCAACCTCAAAGGTGGGCGCGCGGCGGGGCGCAAGTTCATCGAAGCCCTGCGCGTGTTCTCGCACCTGGCCAACGTCGGCGACGCCAAGTCGCTGGTGATCCATCCGGCATCGACCACGCATTTCCGCATGTCCGATGCCGCGCTGGTGGCCGCCGGCATCCACCCCGGCACCATCCGCCTGTCGATCGGCCTCGAAGACGCCGGCGACCTGCTGGAAGACCTCAATCGCGGTCTGGCTGCCGCCGCCAAGGTTTAAGCATGGAACTCGAACTCAACGGTCAGCGGGCCTATGCCTACACCGGCGGCAAGCCCTTCGATGCCGCCCTGCCCTGCGTCGTGTTCATCCACGGCGCGCAAAACGACCACAGCGTCTGGGGGCTGCAAAGCCGCTGGTTCGCCCACCACGGCTTTGCCGTGCTGGCGGTCGATCTACCCGGCCACGGGCGCAGCGCCGGCGCGCCGCTGCCGTCGATCGAGGCCCTGGCCGACTGGATCGAACTGCTGCTGGAGAAAGTTGGCGCTGGCGATACGGCGGCGTCCGGCAAGGTCACGCTGGTCGGCCACAGCATGGGTTCGCTGACCGCGCTGGAATGCGCGGCGCGCCACCCGACGCGCATCGCACGCATCGCCCTGGTCGGCACCGCCGTGCCGATGCCGGTGTCCGAGGCGCTGCTGGGCGCAGCCCGCGACAAGGAGCCCAAGGCGATAGCGATGATCAATGCCTGGTCGCATTCGCCGCACGGCACCGTCGGCGGCAACACCGTGCCCGGCATGTGGCTGCTGGGTGCCTCCAAGCGCCTGATGGAACGCCAGCAGCCCGGCGTGTTGCACAACGATCTCGCCGCCTGCAACGCCTACACGCATGGCATGGATGCCGCTGCCGCGCTGACCTGCCCGGTGCTGATCGTCAGCGGCAGCCGCGACATGATGACCCACCCCAAGGCCGCGGCCAAGCTCGCCGCCGCGATCAGGCAAGTCACCAGCGTCAGCCTCGACGGCGCCGGCCATGCGCTGATGGCCGAGCAGCCCGATGCGCTGCTCGACGCCTTGCGCGGCTTCATCGCCTGACCGCCTTGGCGTCGCCGCAAGACCCACCGCCGCCGCAGAACCCGTTTCCGGTGGTCCGCAGCGGCCTGCCCTGGTCGGCGCCCTTTGCATGGCTGCGGCGCGGTGCGGCCGACCTCAGGGCCTGCGGCTTCGCCAGCCTGTTCTACGGCAGCTGCTTCGCCGCCGCCGGCGTCCTGCTCTGGCTGGCCTTCCGCCACGCCGTGCAAACCGTCACCGCGATTACCACCGGCTTCATGCTGGTCGGGCCCTGCCTCGCCATCGGCCTGTATGAACTCTCGCGCCGGCGCGAGGCCGGCGAGCCGCTGCAACTGCGGCCGACGCTGATGGTCTGGCGGCAGAACCTAGGCTCGATCGGCATCTACTCGCTGATCCTGATCGTCATTTACCTGGTCTGGGCGCGCGCCTCGCTGGTGATCTTCGCGCTGTTCTACCAGGGCGGCATGCCGACCCTGGGCAGCTTCATCGCGCAGATAGCCAAGTTCGACAACCTCGAATTCCTGCTCGCCTATCTCGTCGTCGGCAGCTTCTTCGCCGGCCTGGTGTTCGCCTTTTCCGCGGTGTCGATCCCGATGATGCTGGACCGCAAGCAGGACACCGTGACCGCCATGCTCGGCAGCTTTCTCGCGCTGGTGCGCAACCTGCCGGCGATGCTGGTCTGGGCGGTGCTGATCGTGCTGCTGACCGCAATCGGCTTCGCCGTGGGTTTCGTCGGCCTGATCCTGACCATGCCGCTGGTGGGCCATGCCACCTGGCATGCCTACCGCGCGCTGATCGAACCCCTGCCGGCGTGAGCCACCGCCGCAACATAACGCTGCTGGCTGCGGCGCAGGCCCTGCTGCTGACCAACGGCATCATGCTGGTCTCGATCAACGGCCTGCTCGGCCTCCAGCTCGCCGCCGACAAGCGCCTGGCCACGCTGCCGATCACCACCTATGTCATCGGCGGCGCGCTGGCGACGCTGCCCGCGGCCTTCTTCATGAAGCGCTATGGCCGCCGCGCCGGCTTCATGCTCGGCGCCGGGCTGGGCATGGTCGGCGCGGCGATTTCCGCCTTCGCCGTCGGCATCGGCAGCTTCTGGCTGCTCTGCCTCGGCACCGTGTTCGCCGGCATCTACAACGCCTTCGGCCAGCAATACCGCTTCGCCGCCGCCGACGCCGCGCCGCTGGACTGGAAGGGCAAGGCGATTTCGCTGACCCTGGCCGGCGGCATCCTTGGCGGCGTGATCGGCCCCGAGGTCGGCAAGCTCACGCGCACGCTGCTGGAACCCACCTACCTCGCCAGCTACGGCGCGCTGATCGGCTTCGCCGCGCTATCGATGCTGATCGCCAGCCGGCTGCAGATTCCGCCGCTCTCGGTCGCCGAGCAAAAGGCCGTCGGCCGCCCGCTGCACCAGATCGCCCGCCAGCCGGCCTTCGCCGTCGCCGTGCTGGCCGCAGCCGCAGGCTACGGCGTGATGAACCTGCTGATGACGGCAACGCCGCTGGCCATGGACATCTGCGGCATGCCCTTCGCCGACACCGCCTTCATCCTGCAATGGCATGTGATCGGCATGTTCGCGCCGTCTTTTTTCACCGGCGACCTGATCAAGCGCTTCGGCGTGCTCAACATCCTGATCGTCGGCGCCGCGCTGATGTTCGTCTGCATCGGCATCGCGCTGTCCGGAGTGACGCTGATGCACTTCTGGTGGGCGCTGGTGCTGCTCGGCATCGGCTGGAATTTCCTGTTCATCGGCGGCACCACCTTGCTCACCGAAACCTATCGCCCCGAGGAAAAAGCCAAGGTGCAGGGCAGCAACGATTTCATCGTGCTCGGCGTGCAGGGCCTCACCTCGCTCTCCTCGGGCGTGCTGGTCACCAGCGCAGGCTGGGCCACGCTCAACACCTACGCCCTGCCCATCGTCGCCATGACCGCGCTGGCGACGGCGCTGCTGTGGCTGCAGCGGCGCTCCACCCGCGACGCGACAGGCGCATGAATCCGGTCCTGATCGCCGTCAGCGCCCTGCTGGCCGCGTGCCTCTACCTGGTCGGCCTGTCGCTCGACCTGTTCTGGCTCAAGCTGCTGACCAAGCCCTGGCTGGTCGTCGCGCTGGCCGCGGCGGTATGGGCTCACGCCGACACGCGCGCAGGCCGCCTGATCGCCTGGGGCCTGCTGGCCGGCGCCGTGGGCGATGTCTGCCTGGCCCTGCCCAATGCCTTCCTGCCCGGCATGATCGCCTTCGCCGTCGGCCACGGCCTGTATGTCGCCGCCTTCCTGCAATGGAGCCGCGCGCCGGCCTGGCCCCTGCTGCTGCCGGTGGGCATTTTCGCCGCGGCTGGGATGTGGCTGATGCTGCCGGGCGCCGGTGCGCTGACGCTGCCGCTGG